>NZ_CAXFCL010000061.1:0-1889 GCF_964000955.1 uncultured Abyssibacter sp. | reverse complement strand
CGTCGCGCGGCAAGACCGCGGCCACGACGCGGCTGCCATCCAGCGGCGGCACCGGCAGCAGGTTCAGTACCAGCAAAATCAGGTTGATCAGCACGCCGGCGAAGCACATGTAGGCAACGCCCTGCCCCCACGCCGCCGACGTGCCGCTGGCGACTATCAGCTTGAGCCCGATCGCCCAGCCGATCGCCATGATCAGGTTGGACATCGGGCCGGCGATGGCGACATAGGCCATGCCGCGTCGCGGATCGCGAAACCGCGTGGCATTGATCGGCACCGGCTTGGCCCAGCCGAAGATGATGCCGCCCGCGCCCAGCAGTGCGCCGCCCAGCAGCATCAGGCCCGGCACCAGCAGAGTTCCGACCGGATCGATGTGCTTGATCGGGTTCAGCGTCAGCCGGCCCAGGCGACTCGCGGTGTCGTCACCCAGAGCCCGGGCCACGAAACCGTGCGCGGCCTCGTGAACGGTCACGGCGAACACGACCGGCAGCGCCCAGATGGCCAACTGCTGGATAAAGGTGAATTCCTGCATGGCGAAATTATAGGCCCAGGGCGGCCACCGGCCCCTGCCCCTCGCGGATGATCTCGGGGAGGTCACCACTCATGTCCACGATGGTCGTCGGCTCCACGCTGCAGGCGCCGCCATCGACGATCACGTCCACATCGCGATCCAGCCGGTCCAGCACGTCATCAGGATCGGACAGCGGCAGTTCGTCACCGGGCAGCAGCGCCGTGCAGGTCATCAGCGGCTCACCCAGCACGTCCAGCAGCACCTGACAGATGTTGTGATCCGGCACGCGGATGCCCACGGTCTTGCGCTTGGCGTCCTGCAACCGACGCGGGGTCTCGTGCGTCGCCTTGAGGATGAACGTGTAAGGCCCCGGCGTCACCGAACGCAGCATCCGGTACTGGCGGTTGTCCACCTTGGCGTAGGTCGAGATCTCGGACAGATCACGGCACAGCAGGGTCATGTGATGACGGTCGTCGAACCCGCGCAAGCGCCGGATACGCTCCATCGCCTGCTTGTCGCCCATGTGGCAGCCCAGCGCGTAGGACGAATCCGTGGGATACGCGATCACCGCGCCGGCATGCAGCTGCTCGACCACCTGGAGAATCAGGCGCCGTTGCGGATCGACCGGATGAATGGAGACGTGCTGAGCCATGAGGACGCGATGCGCGAACGTAGTCACGCAGCAGAGTCGAATGGAGATGCGACCGCTATAATGCGGCGCATGAAAACGATGCTGGATTGGTTACCGGCGCTGGCCTTCGTGGCCGCGTACCTAGTTTACGACATCTATGTCGCGACGGCGGTCCTGATCGCCGCGCTGTTCCTGTCCGTTGCCGTCCATCGGGCGCGAACCGGGGAATGGCACAAGATGAACACCATCGCCGCGCTCGTGGCCCTGGTCCTGGGCGGGACCACGCTCTGGGTGCATGACCCGATGTTCATCAAGCTCAAGCCCACCGTCGTCTACGCCGTGTTCGCAGCGGGCCTGGCCGGCAGCCATTTCATCGGTGAAAAACCGCTGATGGCACGGATACCGCCGACCATGATCGACCTGCCCGAATGGCTCTGGGCGCGGATCAATGCCGCCTGGGCCGTGTTCTTCCTGCTCTGCGCGATCGTCAACGTCCCGATCGCGCTTTATCTGCCGGAAGCGACCTGGGTGATGATCAAGACCTTCGGCTTCACCGGGGCCTCGTTCCTGTTCCTGCTGGGGCATCTGCCCTTCGTCGCGCCGTATCTGCCCAAGGAGGAACCGAGCGCATGATGGCCTTCGTCATCGTCGCGCACGACGCGCCGGATACGCTGGAGGCCCGCGCCGCCACGCGCCCGGCGCATCTGGCCCGGCTCGACGCCTTGCAGGAGGCCGGCCACCTGCTGCTGG
>NZ_CAXFCL010000060.1:0-2910 GCF_964000955.1 uncultured Abyssibacter sp. | reverse complement strand
CTGGCCGCGAGCCGTGCCCGATCCGATCTGAGCTGGTCGGTCGGTGTTCGCGATGATCGCGACAGCGGTGATCAGGCCCTGGTGTTCGGCCTTGGCTTGTCGCTGGGCAGCAGTCGCCGTTCACAGCCTGAACGCCAGGCCGCCGAGGCGCAGGTCGAAGCCTCGCACTGGGCCAGGCAGTCGGCCGGCCTGGAGGCCCAGGCGCTGGTCACCGCCGCCTGGGCCGAGCTCGATGCGTTGTACGAGGCCTTCGCGGTGATTCGTGATGACCTGGAGGCGCAGTCCGCCGAGGTGCTTCAGGCGATGCGCGACGGCTATCGCCAGGGCCGCTACAGCCTGCTCGAACTCACCACGGCGCAGCAGGACCTGCTGACCTGGCGGCAACGTCGCCTCGCCGTCGCCACCGAATACCACCAGACACGCATCGAGCTGGAGCGCCTGCTGGGCCGCTCGCTCGGGGAGAACGCAAGCCAATGAACGCATTCCATTCAAGCATTGTTTCAGCACTGTTCCTCCTGCTCGCCGGGGCCGGTTCCGCCCACGCATCGGGGGATCACGACCACGGGCACGGCGATGACCACGGCGGCGGGCATGCCGATCAGGTCGAGATGTCCGCCGACATGGCGGACCGCATGCAGGTGAAGACCGCGATCGCCGGTCCCGGGCAGTTGCGCATCACCCGCGAGCTGACCGGCCGTGTGCATACCGACCCGGCGCGCGTGTCGCGCGTGCGTCCAAGGTACGCCGGGCTGATTCAGTCCGTCAGCGCGCAACCCTGGACCCGCGTCACCGCGAACCAGGTGCTCGCCCGGGTGCAGAGCAACGACAGCCTGCAAAGCTACGACCTGCGCGCGCCGATCGGCGGATGGGTGGTGACCCGCAATGCCCAGGTGGGCGAGGTGACCGGGAGCGAACCGCTATTCGTCATCGCCGACCTGTCCGAGCTGTGGGTGGAGTTCGACGTGTTCGATCACGATCTCGATGTTGTTCGCGTCGGCCAGACCGTCGACATCTTCGGTCTTCACGACAATCCGGTCGGCCAGGGCGTGGTCGATCAGCTCTCGCCACTGGCGATTCACGCGGCGCAGTCGGTACGGGCGCGGGTGATCGCGCCCAACCCGGACGGCGCGTTACGACCCGGCCAGTATGTCCATGGCGAGTTGCTGGTCGAGGCGCAACCGGTCGACCTGCTGATTCCCCGCTCGGCCGTCCAGCGGCGGGAGGGGCGAAGCGTGGTGTTCGAACAGGTGGATGACGGCTACGCCCAGCGTCCGGTGGAACTGGGGCGGGGCAACGCCGAGTCGGTCGAAGTGCTGTCGGGACTGGAGCCGGGGGCGCGTGTCGTCGTCGGCAACAGCTATCTGATGAAGGCGGACCTCGACAAGTCCGGCGCCAGCCACCAGCACTGAGGACATCATCATGCTTGAAGCCATCATCCGGTTCGCGGTGGCGAACCGTGTCCTCGTGCTGTTCGCGGTGGTCCTGATCGGCGGCCTGGGCATCTACAACGCCCAGCGGCTGAACATCGACGCCGTGCCGGACATCACCACCGTGCAGGTGCAGGTCAACACGGCCGTTCCCGGCTACTCGCCACTGGAAGCCGAGCAGCGCGTGACCTTCCCGGTCGAGACCGCCATGGCGGGTTTGCCGCGCCTGGACTACACGCGTTCATTGTCCCGCTACGGGCTGTCACAGGTGACCGTCGTGTTTGAGGACGGCACCGACATCTACTTCGCCCGTCAGCTCGTCGCCGAACGCCTCGCCGGTTTGCGCGAGGCGCTACCGACCGGCGCGTCGCCGGCGCTGGGGCCGATCGCCACCGGCCTGGGCGAGATCTTCATGTACACCATCGGCGCCGAGCCGGGCACGGACTGGTCGCCGACCGATCTGCGCAGCGTGCAGGACTGGATCGTCCGGCCGCAGCTCCAGCAAACCGACGGCGTGGTCGAGGTCAACACCATCGGCGGGTTCGAGAAGACCTATCTCGTCGCGCCATGGCCGGACCGCCTGCTCGCCTATGACCTGACCGTGGACAACGTGATGTCGGCGCTGGCCCGCAACAACAGCAACATGGGCGCGGGCTACATCGAGCGTTACGGCGTGCAGTACCTGATCCGCTCACCGGGGCAGGTGCAGACGCTGGATGACATCCGCGGCATCGTCGTCGCCCGGCGCGACGGCGTGCCGATCCGCATGGACGAGATTGCCGAGGTCGCGACCTCGCGGCATCTGCGCAGCGGCGCGGCCACCCAGAACGGCGAGGAGGTCGTGCTCGGCACCACCTTCATGCTCATCGGGGCCAACAGCCGTCGCGTGGCGCAGGCCGTGTCCGAGCGGCTGGAAGCCATCGAGGCCTCGCTGCCCGAGGGCGTCACGCTGAACCCGGTCTACAACCGCGTGGACCTGGTCGACAAGACCATCGCCACCATCGAGAAGAATCTGGTGGAGGGCGCGCTGCTGGTCATTGCCGTGCTGTTCCTGATGCTGGGCAACCTGCGCGCGGCCCTGATCACGGCATTGATCATCCCGCTCGCGATGCTGATGACCATCAGCGGCATGGTCGCCAGCCGCACCTCGGGTAACCTGATGAGCCTGGGCGCGCTGGACTTCGGCCTGATCGTCGACGGCGCCGTGATCATCGTCGAGAACTGTCTGCGCCGGTTGTCCGAGGCGCAGCGCCAGGCCGGCGTTGCGCTGCTGCTGCGCGAGCGGCTGGCGCTGGTGCGGGCCGCGACCGGCGAGGGAATCCGGCCCAGCGTGTTCGCGATCACCATCATCCTGATCGTGTACCTGCCGGTGTTCGCGCTCAGCGGGGTGGAGGGCAAGATGTTCCATCCCATGGCGCTGACCGTGGTGATGGCGCTGCTCGCGGCGCTGGTACTGTCGGTCACCTTCGTGCCGGCGGCGCTG
>NZ_CAXFCL010000059.1:0-49867 GCF_964000955.1 uncultured Abyssibacter sp. | reverse complement strand
GACCCGGGTCGTGCAGGGCCTGCGTCGGCGCAGCGGCGCCGCCTGGCGCTACGGTCTCGCGAATATTGCCCGGCGGCGTGGCGATGCGATTCTGCAACTCGTGGCGGTCGGCACGGGCATGACGGTGTTGCTGCTGCTGGTCGTGGTGCGAGGCGATCTGCTTGCCACCTGGCGTGACAGCCTGCCCGAGGATGCGCCCAACGTGTTCCTGATCAACATTCAGCCGGATCAGCGGGACACGGTGCGCGCATTCTTCGATCGCAACGATCTGGGCACACCGACGCTGCATCCGATGGCCCGTGGTCGCCTGCTGGCGGTGAACGGCGCGGCCGTCGACCCGCAGGACTATGACGATCCGGAGGCGCGGGAGGATTTGCAGCGGGAGTTCAACGTGTCGTGGACCGATGCGATCGGCTCCGACAACGAGACCATCGACGGGCGCTGGTGGGGCGAGTCGGGCGACGGCCGCGCGTGGATTTCCATCGAGGAGTCGATGGTTGACGCCTACGGCTGGCAGCTCGGGGACCGGCTGGAGTTCGATTTCGCCGGGCAGGTGGTTGACCTGGAGGTCGTGCATCGGCGCCGCGTGGACTGGGACAGCTTTGGCGTGAACTTCTTCCTGCTGGTGCCGCCCGGTCTGCTCGACGATGTCGGCGCGACCTGGCTGACCAGTGTGCACCTGCCCCCCGCCGGCAAGACCCGCCTGCTGGATCTGATCCGCCAGGAGCCGAACATCACCGTGTTCGATGTCGATGCGTTGATCGCGCAGGTCCGCCGGGTCATGGACCGGGTGAGCCTGGCCGTTCAGGCGGTGTTCGCGCTAACCCTGCTGGCGGGGCTGGTCGTGCTGGTGGCGGCATTGCAGGGCACGCGGCAGACGCGGCGCCAGGAGGCCGCCCTGTTGCGCACGCTGGGCGCGTCACGCGGGGTGTTGCGTCAGGCGCTGTTCACCGAGTTCGGGGTGCTGGGCTGTCTATCCGGGTTGCTGGCCGCCGGTTTCGCGCAGGTGATCGCCTGGGTGCTGGCGCGCGCGGTCTTCGATATCGAGTACGCGGCCAGCCCCCTGCTGTGGGTCGCGGGGCCGGGTGCGGGCATCGCGATCATGACGCTGGCGGCGCTGGCCGGTGTTCGTGGCGTCGCGTCGCAGCCCCCGCTTGCGACGCTTCGCTGACCCGGGCAGATTACCCGCCGCATGGATAGCCAATCCCCACCCCGCGAGCTGCTGCAGGCCGTGCTCGATGTCTCGCAGGATCTCAACGGTGTCGCCCTGCCGGATGGCACGGTGGTTTACGTCAGTCCGGCGATGACCACCATCATCGGCTGGGAGCCGGCGGATGCGATCGGCGGCAGCGTGTTCCGCTTCATCGTGCAGGAAGATCATGCGGCGGTGCAGTCCGCCTTGATGACCGTGGCGGCCGGTACCCCGATCCAGTTTCGCTGTCGCGTGCGAGACAAGCGGGATCAGGCGCGGCTGGTGGAGGTGCGCGCGCGGCCGCTGGAGCTGGATGGCCGCGTCCACGTGGTGTTCAGCGGGCGGGACGCCACCGATACAGACCACGCCGAGCGGGCACGGGCGGAAAGCGAGGTGCGGTTTCGCCGGCTGATGGACGCCGCGCCCGATCCGATGGTTGTTGTTCAGGATGGCCGGGTCGTGTTCGCCAACACCACGGCGGGGCAGATGTTCGGCGCGCCGAACAGGGATCAGCTGCTGGGGCGCACGCTGGCTGAACTGGTGCATCCGGATGATCTCGACGACACGCTGGGCCGCATGCTGCGGATTGCCGGAGGCGAGACCCTGGAGCCGCAGATTCGTCGCACCCTGCGGGCGGATGGCAGCGTTCTCTGGGTCGAGTCGCGAGGCACCGCCGTCAGTTTCAAGGGGCGGTCCGCGGTGCTGTGCATTCTCCGCGAGGTCGTCGATCGGGCCGAGGGGAGTCAGCCCTTCGAGCAGGCGGTGTCGCAGCTGCGCGCCGCCAATGCCGAACTGACCCAGTTCGCCGACACCCTCACCCGCGATCTGCACGAACCCCTGCGCAGCATCGGCGGCTATCTGCAGTTGCTGCGTCGGCGTCATGCCAATGAACTGGGTGACGAGTCGCTGGACTACATCGACACCGCCGTGACGGGCGTGCGCCGCATCGAGTCCCTGATCGCGGACCTGAAGGAATTCTCGCGTATTCACACGCACGGCCGCCCGCTGCGGCCCGTGTCGCTGGAGACCGTGGTCATCGCCGCGCAGCGTCGCATGTCCGACCAGATCGAGGCCTCCGGGCTGCGCTGTCGGCATGACGTGCTGCCGCTCGTCATCGGTGACGAGTCGCAGCTCGTCAAGGCGTTTTGTCACCTGTTCTCGAACGCGATCAAGTACAGCCAGCCGGACGAGTCGCCATCGGTAACGGTGACCGCGGAGCGTGCGGACAATGAGTGGCGCATTGGCGTCACCGACAACGGTATTGGGATCGACCAGCATCACCAGGATCGCGTGTTCGAGGTGTTCCGGCGCCTGCAACCGCATGGGCAGGCCGAGGGCACGGGTATCGGGCTGGCGACGGTCAAGCGCATCATCGAGCGGCATCACGGCAAGATCTGGGTCAACTCCGCGCCAGGTCAGGGAACCAGCTTCCGCTTCACGCTGGCGGCCGTTCCCGACTGAGCCAGGCTTGCCTGAAGCCTCGCGCGACGGCCGGCAGTGGCCGTCCTGCCGGCGTTTCGCTATGCTCCCGGCCCCTTTTTTCAAGTTGACGTCGGGAGTACACGATGACCGAACCTGTTCGCGTTGCCATTACCGGAGCGGCGGGCCAGATTTCCTACTCGCTGGCATTTCGCATCGCAGCGGGTGACATGCTGGGCAAGGACCAGCCGGTGATTCTCCAGTTGCTGGAAATTCCGCCGGCGATGGACGCGCTCAAGGGCGTGGTCATGGAACTCAACGACTGTGCGTTCCCGCTGCTGGCCGGCATCGTCGCCACCGACAAGCCGGAAGAGGCGTTCAAGGATGCCGATTTCGCGCTGCTGGTCGGCGCACGGCCGCGCGGCCCGGGCATGGAGCGCGCTGACCTGCTGCAGGCCAACGCCGCGATCTTCTCGGTGCAGGGCAAGGCGATCAACGATCACGCCAGCCGTGACATCCGCGTGCTGGTGGTCGGCAACCCGGCCAACACCAACGCGCTGATCGCGCGCGAGAATGCGCCGGACCTGGATCATCGCCAGTTCACCGCGATGATGCGTCTGGACCACAACCGCGCCCTGTCGCAGCTGGCTGAAAAGACCGGCAAGTCGATCAACGACATCAAGAACATGGCCGTGTGGGGCAACCACAGCGCCACCCAGTACCCGGACCTGCACAACGCCACCGTCGACGGCGAGCCCGCGATGAGCCTGGTCGATCAGGCTTGGTACGAAAATGACTTCATCCCCACCGTGCAGCAGCGCGGCGCGGCGATCATCAAGGCGCGCGGGGCCAGCTCGGCAGCGTCCGCTGCCTCGGCCGCCATCGACCACATGCGCGACTGGGCGCTGGGTTCCGATGGCTGGGTGTCCATGGGCATCCCGTCGGACGGCAGCTACGGCGTCGAGCCGGGCATCGTTTACAGCTACCCGGTGGTCTGCAAGGACGGCGACTACGCCATCGTCCAGGACATTGAGATCAACGCGTTCTCCCGCGAGCGGATGAAGGCCACCGAGGACGAGCTGCGCAGCGAACGCGCCGCGGTGGAAGATCTGCTGGGCTAAACAGGGATCACCCCGGCTGGCATCTCCTGCTAGCCTCATCGGGCGTCGTACGGTTACCGTCGACGCCCGATTTGTTTTCAGGGACAGCCTATGCGAATCATCGAATGCATGGAGGGTCGGGCACCCAAGGAACTCGACCGACTCGACCAGCGCACCGAAGGCTCCATGCTCTGGGTGGACTTCGTCCGCGGCGAGCATGCCGAGTGGCCGACCGTGGTCGAGCAGCTGGCCGGTCAGCCGCTGCTCCATCAGCACATCATCGACGGCAACAATGCCACCCATCCGTCGCATTACGATGGCACCTCGGACTACGACATGGTCGTGTTCCAGGGCCTGGATCCGGAGTTGCGCCACGAGCAGATCGAGACCCGGACCGCGGCGTTCTTCCTGTTCGATCATCTGCTGGTCACCGTCCGCGCGCCGGACAATGTGTCTTTCGGAACGGCCGCCCAACGTCTGCTGGACCGCTCGGTCGCCCGAATCCCCGCCACTTCGGTGGGCATGGCGCATTTCGTCCTGGACCTGATGGTTGACCGGTATCTCGCCATCCGCGAGCCGCTGGGCAAGGCCATCGACGATCTGCAGGAGTCGCTGCTCGATCCGGACAATCCGTTCGCCGACTGGAAGGCGCTGCTGAACACCCGCAAGCAGGCCCGCAAGCTGGAGTCGCTGTCATCCGGTCAGGCGGAAGCCCTGGATGCGTGGCGCCGGCAGACACGCTACGAACTGACGGACTCGCAACTGGTCCGTATCAACGACCTCGTCGAGCACATCAATCGGGTTCAGGCGCATGCGCAGGCGCAGCAAACCGATGTCGAATCCGCGGTTCAGCTCCACTTCTCGGCCGTGGCGCATGCGACCAACCAGACGGTCACCACGCTGACCATCCTGTCGGCCATCTTCCTCCCGCTGGGCCTGATCGCCGGCGTTTTCGGCATGAACTTCGACAACATGCCCGAACTTCACCATCCCTACGCCTATCACATCACGCTGGGAGGCATGGTGCTGCTGGCCGGCAGCCTGTTGTTCTACTTCCGCCGGCGCGGGTTCTTCACCGGCATCTGATGGCCTCGCCCCAGGCGATTCTCGCGTTCTGGTTCGGTGATCCGGCGGGCGATGATGCCGCGATCGCGAATCGGCAGGGGGGCCTGTGGTGGGGCAAGTCGGCGGAGGTCGACGCCAGCATCCGCCGTCGCTTCGGCGTGCTGGTGGAGGCGGCGGCGCGCGGAGCGTTGAACCACTGGTCGGGCACCGACACCGGGCTGCTTGCCCTGCTGATCCTGACCGACCAGTTTCGCCGCAACCTGTACCGGAACTCGGCGCAGGCATTCGCGCTGGATGATTTCGCCCGGGGGCTCACCCGGCAGTGTCTGCGTCGTGGCGGTGATGGTCGGCTGCGTCCAATCCACCGGGTGTTCGTCTACATGCCGCTGGAGCATTCCGAATCGCTGGCCGATCAGAACGATGCCGTGGCGCTGTACCGGCAACTGGTGACGTCGGTACCGGAGAGCCAGCGGGACGCGTTCGAGCGGTTCGCGGGATTCGCCGAAGCGCATCGTGAGGTGATCGCCGCCTACGGGCGCTTTCCCCACCGCAATCGCGTGTTGGGACGCGAGAATACGGCGGCCGAGCGACGTTATCTGGCGAGGCCCGACGCCGGGTTCTGAACGCCGGAGAGTGCGCCTCCGGCGTTCAGCGGGTCATCAGAAGAACTTGTAGCGAACGCCGAGGGAAATCACCGGATAAAGCTCGAAGTCTTCCGCTTCTTCCTGGAGCTCCTGTTCTTCTTCGGTCAGCTCGGCATCCAGCTCGGCCTGACAGGCGGCGGTGCCGAGCGCCGTGCCGCGCGCGCCCTGACAGGAGTTGTTGCTGGTCAGCGAGACCTGCGGCGTGCCCTGGAACATGACGCCCAGATCGAACTGGAAACCGAAGCCGGTATCAGCGGCCACCGCGTTGCCCCAGCCCAGGCCGACGTAGGGTGCGACGCTGTCGAAATCGATCAGCGCGCTGAGGGTACCGATGTCGTCACTGTCGAAGGTTTCGTCGCCGACCTCGCAGTTCGCCTGCTCACAGCGGGCCGAACCGGTGATCTCGTTGCCGTTGAAGATGGCGCCGGCGGAGAGCCGGAATGCGCCGCCCCAGGGGTGCCAGTCGGCATAGGTGCCCAGTGACGACAGGTCCAGGGTGCCGTTGTAGGTCAGTTCGTTGCCGCTGCCGTCCTCTTCGGGCTCAGGATCGTAGTCGTAGTCGAACTGGTTGACCCCAGCCCGCAGATTGAATTTCTCGGTGACGGCGGTGGTCATTTCCAGGCTCAGGCCCAGGGTGCTGACACGCGCGGCCACTCCCAGATTGGGTTCGTACGCATGAACGGCGCTCGGCAACAGCAGCAGTGCGCCGAGCAGGCCGAAAAATCCTCGCATTGATGGTCCCCCATGATGTTTGACAGTCACCGCGCCGGCGGACGCGACGGGGCAGATCATCCCACGCGGCCGCGATTCGATGCCACCGCCGCCTGTTCAACCGCGTCGGCGAAGGCTCGTGGGGCATCGGCGTGCATGCGGAAATAAAGCGAGGGTTCGATCAGCTCCAGCTCGATGAGCAGCGGTCCGGCCTGCGCATCCATCAGGAAGTCCACACGTGCGTAGAGCAGGTGAGCCGGTGCGCAATCGAGTGCCGCGACCGCCAGGGAGCGCAGGCCATCCGGTGCGTCCGCGGCGAGGATCTCGGCGCCGTGTTCCTCCTGGACGCGGAAGTCGCCGGGCTTCGGCAGCTTGCGGATGGCATGCGAGTAGGCGTGATCAAAGTAGAACAGCGACCATTCCCCTTCATTGAGTACAGTCTCGACAAAAGGCTGCGTCATGCACGGGCGATCGCGGAAGATCGCGTCAATTGCGGGATATTTCGCTTGCCAGTCCGATGCCTGCAACCAGTAGGTGTGGTCGGCGTTGGCGCTGACCAGCGGCTTGACGACCACCTGCTCGGCTCCGAAGTCGGAGAATGCCTGCTCGATGTCGGACAGGCCGGCGCCGTGCTCGAACCAGCGCGTCGGGACGATGGGCAGGCCGGCCGCGGCGAGGTCGCGCAGGTAGGTCTTGGTGAGATTCCATTGCACGACCGACAGCGGGTTGCACAGCGTTGCGCCCGAGCGCTCGATGGCCCGAAGCGTATCGACAAAGGTTTGTGGAGCGTCCTGGTAGTCCCAGGGGGTCCGGATGATCACCAGGTCGTAGATCGACCAGTCGCTGGGCCGGCGCCAGGGCACGATGTCCACCGCGATGCCTCGGCGGCGCAGTTCGGCATGCGCCAGCGGGTCGTCGATGACGAACGCCGACGGATCGTCCATCGACAGGCAGGCGATCTTCACGCGCTCGTCCCGGCGTGAATCATGCCGGCTCGGGCGGCAGCAGTGCGTCGACGTCCGCGGCGATCTCCAGCGGCCTGTCCGGCCCGACCAGGCCGAACCGGGTCAGTTTCGCGACCAGTCGCGGATGAATGTGCACGATGGCGACCCGTACCGAACGGCCGCTCAACTCCTCGGCGATGGATTCCAGATTCATCATCGCGGTGGTGTCCATCATCGGGACATCCTCGAAATCCAGCACCACCGTGTGCACGTTGCGCTCGATGCTCGCAAGCACCTTCAGCGCCTTGTGGGCCGCGCCAAAGAACAGCGGGCCGTCGACGTCGTAGACCACGACGCCCGGTTGCCGGACCCGCGGATGGGGATGCTCGGCATGGGTTGCCGTGGTTTCGGTGAGCTCGATCATGCGCCGGATGAACAGCACGGACGCCAGTGCCAGACCGGCGGCGACGGCCACCTGCATGTCGATCACCACCGTCAGCGCGAAACAGCAGAAGAACACCGCGGCGTCGGCCCGGGGGGCGCGGGTGATGATGCGCCAGGCATGCGGCGCCTCGCTCATGTTCCACGCCACCATCAGCAGTACCGCGGCCATGGCCGCCATTGGCACACGGCCCAGGAGCGGCGCCAGCAGCAGCATCGCCAGCAACACGACCACGCCGTGAGTGACGGCGGCCAGCGGCGTCGTGCCGCCGGAGCGCACGTTGGTCGCCGTGCGGGCGATGGCCGCGGTGGCCGGGATGCCGCCGAAGAACGCGACCGCCAGATTGCCCAGCCCCTGGCCGATCAACTCGCCGTCCGGGTCGTGGCGAAAGCCGCTCATGCCGTCCGCGACCACGGCGCACAGCAGCGATTCCAGCGCGCCGAGCACGGCGATGGAAAACGCCGCCGTCAGCAGGGTGCGCAGCATCTCCGGGGTCAGTCCGATCGGGGCGCCGTCCGGCCCGGGCAACTGCCAGGGCAGCGCGAAGGTCGGCAGTGTCGGTGGAATACCCGCGCCGGTCTGCCCGTTCAGTTCGTAGCTGAATCGCGACGCGATGGTCTCGACATCGGGGATCGCGTCGATCGCGTTCATCGCGATGCCAAGCAGGCTGGCCAGAACCAGGGCGACCAGAAAACCCGGGATGCGGGTCGGCAGCCGCCGCCACAGGATCAGCACGCCCAGCGTCAGGCCACCGAGCAGCGCCTCCTGCCATTGCACGGTAGGCGCGGCCTGGATCAGTGCGGTCAGCTTGTCGATGAAATGCAGGTTGTCCCCGCTCGGTTGCAGGCCGAACAAGTCCTTGCACTGCAGCACCGCGATGACGGTACCGATGCCGGTGGTGAAGCCGACGATCACCGGATAGGGCACAAGCTGGATCAGGTGTCCCAGGCGCAGCAGACCGAAGGCGATCAGCATCAGCCCGGCTAGCGCACCGGCCACCAGCAGACCGCCGAGGCCGAAGTCGTGGACGATGGGCAGCAGCACGACCACGAACGCGGCGGTTGGCCCGGAGATGTTGACGCGCGAGCCGCCGGCCAGCGCGATGACGATGCCGCCGACGATGGCGGTGTAAAGACCATGCTGCGGCGGCACGCCGCTGGCGATCGCCAGCCCCATCGACAATGGCAGCGCGACCACGCCGACGGTCAGCCCCGCCACCAGGTTGGCGGAGAGGCTTCGGGTCAGGCTCTGATCAGCGAAACAGGCGCGAAGTGCGGAGAACATGGGCGGATTGTCGGTGCATCGTGTTGAGTATGCGTCTTGCCCCGTGTGTCCGGCCAGCGGCTACGCGCTACCCGGCCAGCGCCGTCCAGATCAGCCGCGCCGCAAGCACGGCCAGCAGCACGCCCATGCCGCGATCGATCAGATGGGCGCGACGCAGAAACCACTCGCGGGGTTCGCGGGCGGTGAACAGGCAGGACACGAACGCGAACCAGGCGGCCGTCATCACGCAAAGCCAGGCGCCCAGGCCCAGTTGCAGCCAGAGCGGCTGCCCGGGTCCGACGATGACGGTGAACAGGGACAGAAAGAACAGCGTGGCCTTGGGGTTCAGCACGTTGGTGATGAAGCCGATGCGCAGGCTGCGCCAGGCGGAATGCGCCTGTTCACCGGAGCCGAGCGCATCCCCGGTCTGCGGTTGCGCGCGGATGGCATGCCAGGCAATCCACAGCAGGTAGGCGGCGCCCGCCAGCTGAATGCCGCGCATCAGCCACGGTGTCTGGCTGATCACCAGGGCGATGCCGAACAGCGCGTAGCTCACATGGATGGCGATGCCCAGGCCGATACCCAGGCTGGTCCACAGCGCCGGCCCCCGGCCCTGGGTCATGGCCTGGCGCAGCACGATCGCGAAGTCCGGTCCCGGACTGGCGACGGCAAGGGCGTGGGCGACGATCACGGTGATCGCCACCTGAATCGGATCAGACAAGAGGCTATTCGCTGGGATCAGGCAGCGAATATTGTGCGACCTGCGCCCCGCGGCGTCAGCCTGGCCGGCCGGCGGGTCGGGTTTCGGTCTCCCAGCGGGCTCCGCAACCCTCCATCGCGCGCTCGTCCAGGGTCAGGCTGACCGTCCGCGGCCAGCGCGCGCCCGACATCGTGTCCATGCACGGGGTTTCCCTGACCACGACGCGCAGATCGTGGGCGTCGGTCCGGGCCGTGTAGAGCCAGCCGCCGTCGATGCTGCGGGTGGTGGCCGGGGGCAGGATCACGACCTGGCTGCCGTAGTCGGCCACCAGGGTGACGCGATCATCCGGGACCACGGTCAGAAACCAGCCGGGCTCCTGGCCCACGGCGTAGACGCTGGCGCCGGCCAGCCGGGCCGCTTCTCGGCGCGAGCCGGCCGGGTCCTCCTCGCATTCGCGGGTCTTGCCGTCGACGCTCAGCCGGGCTTCACGGGCGTGCGACCAGAACTGATCACCGGCCTCGTCCTCGTATCGGGTGCCGGAGGCGGCGCGGACCTGGCGCAGGTGCAGTGGCGCCTCGGTGGCGCCGTAGAGGGAAATATCGTCGTCGCGGGTCTGGACGACGATGTCGATGCCGTCGCAGCGATAGGCGGTGACCACCGGGACGCTGGTCGCGGCCCTGGGCGCCACGGGACTGATCTGCAAATCCACGGTGACCGTGTCGTCGGGCGTCGGCAGTGGCACCGGCGTGCGGCTGGCGTGGGTGAGCTGTCCGTCCGCCGTCATCGCCCGCGCGTCAAGCACGTAGCGGGCCTGCGGATCGAGTTCGGCTGGCTGATAAACCAGCGAGAACGGATACGGCGGCGCGCTGGCGGCGCTGATCGTGGTGATCGCGGCGGTGCCGGATTCCAGGTCTTCGGCATCGCTGCGCCGCAGGCGGATTTCCACCGTGGCGTTGTCCGGCAGCGTGTTGCCATCCGTGGTCCTGACTTCGCCGAACAGGTTGATGCGGGCCTGATCCGAGCCCTGTTCATCCGTCGGTTCGGGAGAGCCACAGCCGGCCAGCAGGCTCAGCGCGCAAAGCGCGGAGACGAACATTCGGAACTGTCGCATCGTCCGTGTCCTCTGTCGGAGCCCCGCTCGCTTTGAGTGGCGCCGGCGCTCCCAAGTTCACCGGCTCATGATGGCGTGCGCACGCGGGCCACGGCGTTCTGCCAACCCTCGTAGAGCGTGTCCACTGTCCGGGCGTCGGATTTCGGGTCGAACCGCCGGTCCTCGGCCCAGAGCGCCGCGATGTCGTCCAGTGAATCGTAGACCCCGGCATGCAGGCCGGCGAGAAACGCGGCGCCCAGAGCGGTGGTTTCGGTGATCTCCGGTCGCACGACCGGCAATTGCAGGATGTCGGCTTGGAACTGGCACAGCCAGTTGTTGGCAACCATGCCGCCGTCCACGCGCAGTTCCACCGCATCCAGCGCGTCGGCCTTCATCGCTTCCATCAGGTCGCGTGTCTGGTAGCAGACCGATTCCAGCGCCGCGCGGGCGAAGTGGGCGATGCCGGTGCCGCGGCTGAGCCCCAGTACCGCGCCGCGGGCATCCGGATCCCAGTACGGCGCGCCGAGGCCGGCGAAGGCCGGGACCAGATAGACGCCGTCGTTGCCGTCCAGGCTTTCCGCCAGCGCCTGCGTATCCGGCGCCGCGTTGATGATCTTCAGCGCGTCGCGCAGCCATTGCACCGCGGCGCCGGCGATGAAGATCGAGCCTTCCAGCGCATAGGTGGTCTTGCCGTTCAGGCGGTAGGCGACGGTGGTCAGCAGCCGGTTCTTCGATTGCACGAAGCGCTCGCCGATGTTCTGCACCATGAAGCAGCCGGTGCCGTAGGTGTTCTTCACCATGCCCGGCGCGAAGCAGGCCTGGCCGATGGTCGCGGCCTGCTGGTCACCGGCCACGCCGCCGATGGTGACCGGTG
The DNA here is from genome assembly GCF_964000955.1 of uncultured Abyssibacter sp. Lineage (NCBI taxonomy): Bacteria > Pseudomonadati > Pseudomonadota > Gammaproteobacteria > Chromatiales > Oceanococcaceae > Abyssibacter > uncultured Abyssibacter sp. The sequence continues at coordinate 38,423 of NZ_CAXFCL010000059.1, read as the reverse complement.
CGCCCAGCAGTTCGGCGTCGATCACGCCGAACTCGGTCGTGGAATCCAGCACCTCCGGCATCATCGATCCCGGCACGTCGAAGAACTTCAGCAGGTCCTCGTCCCATTGCTGGTCGACGATGTTGAACAAGTTGGTGCGGGCCGCGTTGCCGATGTCGGTGACGTGGCGCTTGCCGCCGGTCAGCTTGTAGATCAGCCAGCTGTCGATGGTGCCGAAGGCCAGTTCGCCGTTGTTCGCCCGGGCGCGGGCGCCATTGACCCGGTCCAGAATCCACGCAATCTTGGTGGCGGAAAAATAAGGGTCCAGCAGCAGGCCGCTGCGGGCGTTGAGCCAGTCGTCGGTGCCATCCTCGCGCAGTTCCCGGCAGCGCTCGGCGGTGCGGCGGTCCTGCCAGACGATGGCGTTGTGGATGGGTTCGCCCGTCTTGCGGTCCCAGACCACGGTGGTCTCGCGTTGGTTGGTGATGCCGCAGCCGGCGAGATCGGCGGCAGCCAGCCCCAGATCGTCCAGCACCTGGCGGCAGACCTTCACCGTGTCGGCCCAGATCACGCTGGCGTCGTGTTCGACCCAGCCGCCCTGCGGATAAATCTGTTCGAATTCGGTTTGCGCCGAGCCCTTGATTCGGCCTCTTTCATCGAAAACGATGGCGCGTGTGCTGGTGGTGCCTTGGTCGATGGCCAACAGGTTGCTACTCACCTCGGTCTCCTTTTGCGTACGGTCGCGTTGCGAAACATGTCCCATCCCGCGGGTCCAATTGAGCAAATGCACCGTCGGAGTTCAAGAATGTCGCGTCGATTGTCGAATGGGCTGGCCCGGAGTGTCGGCATCCTGTCTCTGTTGTGGGCCGCGTCCAGCGCGGCCGCGCCCAAGTCTGATCCGTGGCCATTCTGGGCGGGTCATGACCCCGAGTCGGAGCAGATCGTCGATCACGGCGACTGGTCGCGGCTGTTGCAGCGCTATGTGCGCGAGCGTGAATCCGGGGCGAACCGCTTCGACTATGGCGCGGTGTCGGACGCGGATCGCGATCGCCTGGCCGGGTATGTCGACACGCTTGCCGCGATCGATCCGCGCGGGCTCAACCGCGCCGAGCAGAAGGCATACTGGATCAACCTCTACAACGCGCTGACCGTCCAGCAGATTCTCGAGGCCTATCCGGTGGGCAGCATCCGCGACATTCGCTCCGGTTTGTTCAGTCCGGGTCCGTGGAAGAAGGACCTCGTGTCGGTTGCCGGGCAGCCGCTGACGCTCAACGACATCGAACACCGCATTCTGCGGCCGATCTGGCAGGACCCGCTGATCCACTACGGGGTGAACTGCGCGTCTATCGGCTGCCCGGATCTGCTGGCGACCGCCTACACCGGCGATTCGGTGGATGAGCAGCTCGCCGGGAATGCTCGCGCGTATGTGAATGATGCGCGTGGCGCGCAGGTCACCGACGACGGTCTGATGGTTTCCAGCATCTACATCTGGTTTCAGGCCGATTTCGGCGGCAGCGACGCGGGGGTGATCGAACACCTGCGCCGCTATGCCGATCCGGCGTTGAGGAAGCGACTGGACGGCGTGCGGGACATTGACGATGACCGCTACGACTGGTCGCTCAACGACGTGGCCGCCACCGGTTCGTAGCACTGGAACCTTGGGGCGACGTACACTGCGCCGCCATGACGAGTCGACAGTTTCCCGCCACGCGGTTGCGCCGGCTGCGCAGCCAGCCCTTTCTGCGTGATCTGGTCCGTGAACACTGGCTGACGCCGGCGGATTTGATCCTTCCGGTGTTCGTCCGCGAGGGTGAGGACATCCGCGAACCGGTTGCTTCCATGCCCGGCGTGGTCCGGCACTCGGTGGACCAGCTCGTGGGAACGGCCCGCGAAGCGGTTGATGCCGGCATCCCCGCGCTGGTGCTGTTTCCGTTGATCGACCCGGTCTGCAAGAGCGATGACGCGGCGGCGGCCTGGGATGCGGACGGCCTGGTGCCCAGGGCCATCCGGGCCATCAAGGACGCCGTGCCGGACATAGGCGTGATCACCGATGTGGCGCTGGATCCGTACACCAGTCACGGTCAGGACGGTTTGCTGGATGATGCCGGCTACGTCACCAACGACGCGACGGTCGACGCACTGGTTCGTCAGTCGCTCTGCCATGTCGAGGCCGGTGCCGACGTGGTGTCGCCGTCGGACATGATGGACGGCCGGATCAAGGCGATTCGAACCGCGTTCGAGGCAGAAGGCCACAATAACGCAGCGATTCTCGCCTATTCCGCAAAGTATGCCTCGGACCTCTACGGACCGTTTCGCGATGCGGTGGGCTCCGCCGGCAATCTGGCGGGTGGCGGCAAGCACACCTACCAGATGGACATCGGCAACGGCGATGAGGCGCTGCACGAGGTCGCGCTGGACCTGGCCGAGGGTGCCGACATGGTGATGGTGAAACCCGGCCTGCCCTATCTGGACATTGTCCGCAGGGTCAAGGATCGCTTCGGCGTGCCCACGCTGGCCTATCAGGTCTCCGGCGAGTACGCGATGCTCAAGGCCGCCGCGGACAACGGCTGGCTGGATGAACGCAAGGCGGTGCTGGAATGCCTGATCGCGTTCCGACGCGCCGGCGCCGATGCCGTGCTGACCTATTTCGCGCTGGACGCCGCGCGCTGGATGCAGGAGGGGGCATGAGCGAAGGCCTGAGACTGGCCGTCATCGGCTATCCGGTGGAGCACAGCCGTTCGCCGGAACTGCATCAGTTGTTCGCCCGGCAGTTCGATCTGACGCTGGAGTACGACCGTGTGGAATGCCAACCCGGCGCCTTCGTCGACACCGTGAACCGGCTGCGGGAGACGGGTTATGCCGGCGCCAACGTGACCGTCCCGTACAAGGAGGATGCGTTTGCGATCTGCGATACGCGCACCGCGGTCGCGGATCTGGCGCAGGCGGTGAACACGCTGCATTTCGTCGAGCACGGTGTGCTGGGCGACAACACCGACGGTGAGGGCTTCATCCGCGACCTGACCGGGCGCTGCGGTGTTGCGATCGAGAACCGCACGGTGGTGATCATCGGCGCGGGTGGGGCCGTGCGTGGGCTGATGAAGCCGTTGCTGGACCAGAATCCGGCCATGGTCGTGGTGACCGGGCGCTCCCCCTACAACGCCGAGGCCATCGCCGAGCGCTTCGGTGATTTCGGTCCCGTGCAGGCCTGCACCTACCTGGCGCTCAAGGGCTGGCAGGCCGACGTGCTGATTCACGCGAGCCCCGCGGGCCACACCGGGCGCATGCCCGAACTGCCGAAGACGCTGCTTCGGCCGGACACGCCCTGCTACGACCTCAGCTATGGCGCGGCGCACGCCGTGTTTCGTGACTGGGCGCAGACCCGGGGCGGCGGGCCGGTGTTTGATGGGCTGGGAATGCTGGTCGAGCAGGGTGCGGCGTCATTCGAACGCTGGACCGGCGACTCGCCCGATACCGAGGCCGTGCTCCGAAAGCTGCGCAGTCAGTTGTCGCAGTCCTCATAACGCTCCGGTGTGAACCGGGGCGTGCACACCGCCAGGAAGACCAGTTCGTCCGAGCCGGTGTTGCGAATTCGCTGACGCTCGCCGGAAGGAATGTGCACGACGCTGCCGACTCCGACCGGCTGCGGCGCGCCATCACCGATGTCCGCCTCACCGTGTCCGGACAAGATGAGGTATCGTTCGGTAATCCCCTGCAGGCGGTGCCAGCGGGTCACGGACCCGGCAGGAACACGTGCGCGAGCGACGGAAACCGCAGGATCGTCCGCGGAGTTGAGCCATTCCAGGATGTGGCAACCTTCCCGGAACCAGTATTCCTCCGCGGGTGCTTGTCCGGTCAAGTCTTCGGTCATCCGATCGATGTCTCCTGGTCGGTGCCGCGTGTCCGATGTTTACAATTCTTGCACGTCCACTGTGTTAGAGAAAAAGCAGGGACAGGGGTATCAAGTGCAAATTGGGGCGGCGAGTGTGTTGAGTCACGATGATGTGAATGGGTGCGGGTCAGGCGAATGGCGTCGCGCGAGTTCCGGTGCGCCTGATCCGGTGCCGGCCCGCAGCGGCCTCGGCCGGCAGTGACGGTTTCACGATTCTCACGCTCGGCCACCCAAATCCGTGACCCAGGATTCCACAGCCACGACCGATAGGTCGACACCCGGTCTCAAGCTGAGCGGCCGTGTCGTCGCTTGGTTGCGCCGCGAGTTGTCGGGCGACGATCTCCAGTCGCAGATCACCCTCGCGATCGCGATCGCGGCCATGGTGCCGATGATCGTGGCCGTCTGCGTCGTCGTGAGCTATCAGGGCATCGAGTACCGCAGGGGTTCGCAGCGGCAGGTTCAGACGGCGGTGCACCTCGGCGGCGCGACGCTGGAGGAATATCTGGGGCGGCATGTCCAGGCCCTGGAGTTCGTGGGACGGCAGCTGGAGGCGGATTCGGGCTCATTGCCCGACATGCAGCAGGATCTGCTGGATGTCCATGCCGTCTACACGAGTTTTCTGACGCTGATCCTCGCCGACCGCAACGGCGTCGTCGTTGCCACGAGTCAGATCATCAAGGGTCAACCCGCCATTGTTCGTGAGTTGCACGGCCAGACCGTCTGGGATCGCGACTATTTCCGCCATGCCATGGGGCACGATGGCGTGCAGGTCTCGGGCGTGTTCGAAGGTCGGGGGTTCGGAGACGAGACCCTGGTGGCGGTCAGTCGCTCGGTGCTGGTCGATGGCGATGCCCGCTATGTCATCCAGGGAGCCATTCCCGCCGATGTGCTCATGCAGCGTGTGCAGTCGCGGGCCAAGAGCAGCGACATCTGTATCGCGGTGGTCGATGCGCTGGGGACGATTGTCGGTTCCACGGACCCGGGGCGGTATCAGCCGCTGAGCGCGGCGCCGGCGTCATGGCTGGGCGGTGATCCGGATTCGGACATCGTTGCCGAGCCTTCGATCGGTGGTTGGTTCGTGGTCGGCGCCCTGGCGAAGACGCCCGGGCGGCTCAGTACCGACCAGACGACGCAGATCATCGCCTTGTCCACTCTGTTGATGGGGTTGATCGTCGCGTATCTGGTCGGCCGCTGGATCGCGGGTCGGGTGAACGGGCCGGTCAACGGACTGATCGCGGAGATTCGCCAGTTCGACCTGGAGACCCTGTCCGAGGCGGAGCTGCAACGCCCGCAACTGGATTGGCCGGCCGAGATCCGCTCGTTGCGGGCGCAGTTCATGAAACTGCTCGCCAAGATGATCCGGGCCCGCGACAGCCAGAACGAATTGCTCGCGCAATCCGAGGAACTGCGTTTCGCACTGCATGACGAGGTCATGAGCCGGCAGGCCATCATTCAGGAGAAGACCGTCGCGCTGGAGCGGGCGAACCAGACCCTGGAGCTCCTGGCGCGTATCGATGGCCTCACCGGGCTGTGCAATCGCCGGGTCTTCGACGAGGAACTGGGCCGCACATGGCGGACCGCGGTACGGGACCAGCAGCCGCTGAGCGTGGTGCTGATCGATGTCGATCACTTCAAGGCCTATAACGATCACTACGGTCACCTGTCCGGTGACGATTGTCTGCGGGCCGTGGCCCGGGTGCTTGAGGATGCCGCCCGGCGGCCCGGTGATCTGGCGGCGCGATTCGGCGGTGAGGAATTTGCGCTGCTGTTGCCGCACACCGACCTGGCGGGCGCGTTGCGCATCGGTCAACTGGTGGTGGAGCAGGTCCGCGACCTGCAGATTCAGCACGAGAAGGCTCCGACGGGGATTCTCAGCATTAGCGCGGGTGTCGCACAGGTGCAGTACCCGCACGCCGACACGCCCGACAAGCTGTTGGCAACGGCCGATTCCCAGCTCTACGTCGCCAAGGAGACCGGTCGCAACCGCTGCGTCGGCTAAGGACGTACCGGGCCGTTTGTCAGCGGGCGGGCCGCGGCGGAGACTGTTTTCCGGAACTCCCGGGGGTGGCTCGACATGCAGATTCTCAGAACGCCGGACGAACGCTTTGATGCTCTGCCGGATTTCGGCTTCACGCCACGGTATCTGGAGGTCGATGGTCTGCGCATCCACTACCTGGATGAAGGGGATGGCGATGCCGCGCCGGTGCTGTTGCTGCACGGCGAGCCGTCCTGGAGTTACCTGTACCGGTTCATGGTTCCACCCCTGGTGGCGGCGGGGCATCGGGTGCTCGCGCCGGATCTGGTCGGCTTCGGCCGTTCGGACAAGCCGGCATCTCCCGGCGACTACAGCTATGCCGCCCAGGTCGGCTGGATGACGGCCTGGCTGGAAAGGCTGGATTTGCACGCCGTCACTCTGTTCTGTCAGGACTGGGGATCGCTGGTCGGCCTGCGTCTGGCCGCTGAGCAATCCGATCGCTTCGCCGCCGTGGTGCTGAGCAACGGTGGCTTGCCGACCGGCGACCAGCGAATGCCGGGTGCCTTCCGGTTGTGGCAGCGTTTCGCCGCCCACTCGCCGGTTTTCCCGATCGGGCGGATCGTGGCGTCCGGGACCGGGCGCCGGCTGACGCGCGCGGAACGGCGGGCTTACGACGCGCCCTATCCCGCTAGAGACTTCAAGACGGCGCCCCGAGTGTTTCCGTCTCTGGTTCCCACGACACCGGATGATCCCGCCGCGGAGGCGAACCGCGCGGCGTGGCAGATCTTCGGGCGCTGGACCAAGCCCTTTCTGACCTGCTTCTCCACCGGTGATCCGATCACCCGAGGCGGTGACCGCATGTGGCAGGAGCATGTGCCCGGTGCGCGAGGCCTTGCCCACCAGCGGGTTCTGGGTGGTCATTTCGTGCAGGAAGACCAGGGGCCTCAGCTCGCCGGCATCGTCGACGCGCTCGTTCGCGGGCGGCTATAGGGCGACAGGACCCGGCGCGCGCCGATCGGCGGTCGCTCGACCTCCGGATTCCGGCGTTATGGGATTGATTGACCAGGGATTTTTCCGCCGACAGGCCCTCCAGTCTGTTCAGTCCCCGGTGATACACCGTCCGTCAGTTCGCCGTCAATGAACCTTCCACCCTTCAGGTAGACTCGCTTCCGCCTAACAAGAATTTAATTCAAGGAGGCGGCACTCATGACCTGTCGAATGATTCGATCTGGTGCGCTGGCGTTCGGGCTGGCGGCGGCGGTGGGTCTGGCCGGTTGTTCATCGGGCAATGGCGAGAGCCAGACCGCGGTGGAGCCGGTGCAGACCGATGTGGAGATGTTCCTGAGCGACGAGCCGCTCGACCAGTTGCAGGTCGCGCTGAATCGCTTGCTCGGCGAACTGCTGGCGGGGGCGCTGCCCGAGGAGGTCGGTGGTCGCACGGTCAGCGAACTCACCCAGGTGGTCTTGCGGTTGCTGGAGGTGCCGGACGAACTCCTGGAAGCGCTGATACTGTCCGGCAGCCTGCTGGCCGAGGGTGAGACCAGCCCCGAGGTCTATCAGATGCTGCTCAGCGACGCGGGGTCCGAGATTCTGGCCCACGTACAGGGCGCCGTGTTCGAGCTGGCCGGCGTGTTGCTGGGTCTGGCCGGGACTGGCGCGGCCGATCCGGTGACGCAGGCGGTCATTCAGTTGCTGGCGATCTCCGACCTGATCAACGATCCGACCGCGATCGCCGATCCGGCGACCTTGCTTGAGCCGCTCAACAATGCCGTCCTGGCGCTGTCGCAGCTGGATGCCGCCGATCTGGGCATTCCCGAGCAGGGACAGGAGGCGGTCGATACGGTGCTGGGCATCCTGTTCGGCAGCCTCGCCCGGGTGACGGAGATGCTGGCCGGGCTGGGTAGCGAAGGCTCCGGTTTGCCGGCGGATGCGTTGCTCGATCCCATCGAGGGTCTGCTGAACGGCTTGCTGGGCTCGGTGCCCTCGCTGGAGAACGTGCTCGGCGCCCTCATCGAGCGGAGTGGATTCGACCCGGTGTCGGCGACGCTGGGCCTGGTGGGTGAACTCACCAGTCTGCTGAACGCCGATGGTGTCATTGATCTGGTGGCAGCCCTGATCAGCCCGCTGATTGCTTTGCTGGGGCCGCTGACGGGCGTGTTATCGCCCATTCTGTGCGGCCTGCTTCCGGTTTGTGATTGATTGCTCGGTTCGGGCGCATGCCCCACGCGGCCATGCGCCCGATCTGCGCCGTCCGTCAGACTGGTGCACCACGGGACTCACACTACGTTAAGAATTCGTAATACGAACCGAACGTATTCAACTCATTTTGCACGGAGACTCGTGATGGAACACAAGGGAGCACGTCATATTCTGCTGGCTTTGGGGCTGGCAGTCGCAGTCGGTCTGGCGGGATGCTCGGGCGGCGACACGTCGTCGGCACAGGATCAGGGCCCCGTGAACACCACGGACAACCTGGAAGGCCTGGTTGGTGGCGAACCGCTGGATCAGATTCAGGTGATTCTGGACAAGTTGCTGGTCGATGGGCTGGCCGCCAACCTGCCGGAGTTCGCGGGTCGCGAGCTGGTCGCCTCGATTTCCAATGCGGTGCTCACTCTCCTGGACGCACCCGATGAGCTGCTGGAAGCATTGCTGTCCGTCCAGACGCTCGCGGAGCAGGGTGAGTCCGACCCCGCGCTGTTTCAGACGTTGCTGCAGGACACGGGCGCCGAGATTTTCACCCATACCCGTGATGCCGTCGTCATCCTGCTGAGTGGTTTGCAGTCCCTGGTGCCGCAAGGTTCGGCCAAGCAGTTCGGGGGTGCCCCGCAGTCTCTGGTCGCGCTGGATGCGATGCTTTCGGATCCGGCCGGGATCACCGACGTGGAGGCCCTGGTGGCTCAGATGAAGGTCGCGGCGGCAGATCTGGCGGCGCTCGACCTCTCCGCCCTGAATCTCTCGGGTGAATCCGCGGAGGGTGCGGCGGCCGCGCTGCAGGTGATGGAGCTGACCATGTCGGACACCGCGGACATGATCAGCGGCTTCAGCTCACCGGCCACGGGTTTTCCGGACGTATCGATGGTGACGTCGGTCGAAAACATGCTGTTCGGTCTGGTAGGCCTGATCGAGGTGCTGGCATCCGCGCTCGCGGGCATCCCCGAGGGCGAACTGGATCTCGCGCCGGTACTGCTTGATCTGGTGGCGGAGCTGGACGTGCTTCTCGGTGACGTCGGCATCCTGCCCGGTCTGGTCACGGTGGTGTACGAGATTCTCGCGGCCGTCCTGACGCCGGTAACCGGTGGTCTGTCCGCGTTGCTCTGCGGCCTGCTGCCGATCTGCGACTGAGTTTGTCAGCGGTGCCGGACGTCCATCGTCCGGCACCGCATTCCTGCGCGGCCGGCTGGTCGCGACAGACCCCTGACGGCTCCGTTATGCTCGGGCACCGCAGCTGCCACGGAGCAGGCTCCTGACTTCCGACACACCGGATGCACGTCCCGTCGCCGCCTCGGCGATTCGCGGACACGTCTACAAGATCTTTCCTCACGACATGAACGCGCACCGGACGGTGTTCGGCGGGCTGGTCATGTCGACGATCGACCGGCTGGCGCTGGTGGTCGCCGAGCGGCACAGCGGCCGGGTCTGCGTCACGGCATCCATGGATGCCATGCATTTTCTGGCACCGGCGGCCGACGGTGACACGCTGATCTACTCGGTCGCGGTCAACCGCGCCTGGCGCACGTCGATGGAAATCGGCGCCCGGGTCGTGGCGGAGAACAGCTACACCGGTGATTCGCGGCATATCGTTTCGGCCTATCTGACCTTCGTCGCGCTGGACGAGCACGGCCGCGCCATCATCGTGCCGCCGGTGCGGCCGGAGACCGACGCCGAACAGCACCGCTACGAGGAAGCCGAGGTCCGGCGGGCATTGCGGCTGGAGCATGCCGAGCGGCTCAAGACCATGCGGGCGGCGCGCCGATGATTCATCCGATGCGTGTGGGCGTCGCCGGTGCGGGCAGCATCGGCGCCTATCTGGGCGCGCGTCTGGCCGCTGATGGTCATGAAGTCGTCCTGCTGGGACGCCAGCGTCTGGCCGACGCGGTCGCGGATCAGGGGGTTCGGGTCAGCGACCTCAACGGGCATGACAGCCAGGTTCCGCCGGATGGAATCCGGGTGGTGACGGAGCCGGGCGGCCTGGAAGGCTGCGACGTGATTCTGGTGACGACCAAGAGCCATGACACCCGGGCCATGGCGGAGAGCCTCGCGCCGTTCGTGACGGAAGGCGCCACCGTGATCAGCTTTCAGAATGGCGTGCGCAATCCGGCCATCCTGCGCGAGTGCCTGGCCCAGGCCAACGTGCTGGCCGGCATGGTGCCGTACAACGTTGTGTGGGCCGGTCCCGCCCATTTTCACCAGGGCACCAGCGGATCGCTGGTCATCGAGCGTCGTGACGACGCCGAACATCTGGCAAAGGCCGTGGCCGAGGCGCTGACCGGCGCAGGCCTGGCCGCGGTGCTCAATCCGCGCATCGAGGCGGTGCAATGGGGCAAGCTGGTGGTGAACCTGAATAACGCGACCAACGCCCTGTCCGGCGTTCCGTTGCAGGCCCAGCTCGCGGATCGGGACTATCGCCGCGTGACCGCCGCCGCGCAGCGCGAGGCGCTTGCCGTCATCCGCGCGGGCGGCAAGTCGGTTCGGGCCGCGGGTCCGCTGCTGCCGACGCTGATGCCGTTGGTGTTGTCTGCGCCGGACTGGCTGTTCCGCATCGTGGCCCGTGGCATGGTCAGGATCGATCCGCAGGCGCGATCGTCGATGTGGGAGGATCTGACCCGCGGCCGCAGGACCGAAATCGACTACCTCAACGGAGAGATCGTCCGCCTGGCGGACGAGACCGGCCAGGCGGCGCCGGTCAACGCCGCGATTTGTCGGCTGGTACGGGACGCGGAAGCCGCGCAGGCCTCGCCGCAACTGTCCGCGGCCGCGCTGCTCACGGCTATCGGGGTCGCCTGATCCACCAGTTCCTCGCGCGACATCCCCTGTTCAAGTTGAGCTGCTAGGCTGATCGCATGCGCAGACGCACCAAGATCGTGGCGACGCTGGGACCGGCGACCGACGCTCCGGGCCGGATCGAGGAGCTCGTGCTCGCCGGAATGAATGTCGCGAGAATCAACACGTCCCATTCCGGCCACGACGAGCATCGCCGTCGTATCGACGCGGTGCGGGCCGCCGCCGAGGCCACCGGTCGGGAGGTCGCCATTCTGGTCGACCTGCAGGGTCCGAAGATTCGCATCGAAGGCTTCGCGGACGGGCCGGTTCATCTGGATGACGGTGCCCGGTTCTCGCTGGACACCGCACTGGCGCCGGATGCCGGGAGCGTGGAGCGGGTCGGCATCAGCTATCCGGAACTGGTTGACGACGTCAGCCCCGGTGATGCGCTGCTGCTCAACGACGGCGTGATCCGCCTGGAAGTGGAGGCCATCGAAGGCACGGCCGTGCATTGCCGCGTGGTCTCCGGTGGCTGGTTGTCGGATCGCAAGGGGATTAACCGGCTTGGTGGCGGCCTGTCCGCCGACGCGCTGACGGCCAAGGACCGAGAGGATGTCCGCTTCGCCGCGGACGTCGGTGCGGATTTCATCGCGGTGTCGTTCCCGCGTTCGGCCAAGGACATCGAGACCGCGCGGGCCTTGTGCGAGGCGCATGGTCTGGATGCGCACCTGATCGCCAAGATCGAGCGCGCGGAAGCGGTGGACGATCTGGAAGCCATCACCGAAGCCTCGGACGGGGTCATGGTCGCCCGCGGCGATCTCGGCGTGGAAATCGGTGACGCCGAACTGCCGGCGGTGCAGAAGCGCCTGATCGCGCTGGCACGGGATCTCAACCGCGTGGTCATCACCGCGACGCAGATGATGGAGTCCATGATCAATCAGCCGATTCCGACGCGCGCGGAAGTGCTGGACGTGGCCAACGCGGTCATGGACGGGACCGATGCGGTGATGCTGTCCGCCGAGACCGCGGCCGGCAAGTATCCGGTGAAGGCGATCGAGGCCATGGTGCGAGTGTGTCTCGGCGCCGAGAAGCATCTGGTGGCGACGCGCCGCAGATCCACGGCGCAGGATCATTTCGCCCGCACCGACGAGGCGATTGCGATGGCGACGATGTACACCGCGCGGCACATGCACGCGCAGGCCATCATCTCGCTGACCGAATCCGGCGCGACCGCGCGGATGATGTCGCGGCAGGACATCGGCATTCCGATTTTCGCCCTCACGCGCTTCGAGACGACACGCCGGCGCATGTGTCTTTGTCGCGGGGTCTACCCCGTGCAGTTCGATGCGACGAATCTGGATTCCTCGCTCAAGCCGATTCGCGAGGCGATCAACTGCCTGCTGGATCGTGAACTGATCGTCGAGGGCGATCGCGTGCTGATTACCAAGGGCGATTTCACCGGCCCGGGTGGCACCAACGCCCTGAAGATCGTCACGGTCGGAGAGTACTGACCGGAACTCGCGGGTTACGGCTCGTCGAAACGGCCGTCCGCGAGGAATTGAAGCGTCAGTCCGATTGCGGCGTCATCCCGCATGATGAACGTGTGCGAGGCGGGGACGGTGCGAAACCCGGCCATCCCGTCCAGCCGGGCGCTGTCCACCGAGACTTTGCCGTCATCGGCGCCGGGTATCCAGCGGGAGAACAGCGGGTTCAGGCTGCGGTCGCCGGTGATGACCGCGAACTCGAAGCCGGGTTCGCCGAGCCGGGCGGGCAGTGCCGACTCGTCGGTGCCCAGCGAGACGCCGGCGGGACCATTCCACCAGCGGAACAGCCACCAGTCGCCCAGGCGGTCGACCAGTTCGCTGCCGTGGTTGGGCGGACTGAGCATGACGACGCGGCCGATGTCGGGGGCGTCATCGTGCTCGGCCAGCACGCGAACGAGAATGCCCCCCATGGAATGGGTGACGAAGTCGATCGCCGCGTCGGAGTCATTGGCGCAATCGCGAATCGCCGGCAGGACATGGTCCTCGACCAGTGCCTGGACCGTGGCCTTGGTGGACGGATAGTCGAGATTGCAGACGCGGCGGCCGGCGTCCTCCAGCGTCGCCGCGATCGGCCGCATTGAACGCGCCGTGCGGGCCAGTCCGTGCAGCAGCACGACCGGGCGGTTCCCGGCCGGCGAGGTTTGCGTGTGACCCGGCAGCGGCGCGAGCAGGCCTAGCGCGACGAGCGTCGCGAAGGCCGTCCTACAGATGCAGCCCGCATTCGGTCTTGGGCTTGCCGATCCAGCGCCCGGCACGGCCGTCACCCTTGACGGTGCAATGCGTGCAGCCGATCGACTGGTAGCCCTCGGCCACCAGGGGATGGAACGGCAGGCCGTGATCCCGGATGTATGCCTCACGCTGCTCCTTGGTCACGTCGATCATCGGGTTGAACTTGATGATGCCTCGACGCTCTTCAAAAATCGCCATGTCGGAGCGGTGATCGGTCTGCCAGCGCATCAGGCTGGAAATCCACAGGTGGTAGTTCGGCTTGATCGCCTCCAGCGGCTCGACCTTGTTGATCGAGCAGCAGAAGTCGGGATCGTGGCTCCAGGTCTTGTCCTTGCGCGTGAACTCATGCTTCCAGTCCTCCGCGCGCAGCGCTCGCACCTTGAGGCCGTACTCGGCGCTGAGGAATTCCCGGTACGAGATGGTTTCCTGGAAGTGGTAGCCGGTGTCGATGAACGAGATTTCCTGGTCCGGACGGATGCTGGAGATGATGTGCAGGAAATAGGCGGAGGTCGCGGCGAACGACGAGGTGACCAGAACCTTGTCCGGCGCGAAGTCGTCGTAGACCCGGCGGATTCGCTCGCCGAAATCCAGTGGCTCGTAGGCGGCATTCAGCGCGGCGATCTGGTTCGGGTCCAGACCGGCTGAATTGCCGACCGTGCTGTCGTCGGTCACGTCGGTGTATTGATCGGCGAACGCGGTTTGCATGATGCAATCCCATTCCAGCGGGCCACGCAGTGTAGGGGCGGGGGCAGCCGGTCACCAGCGCGGTGACCGCTTTGGAATAAGGAAAGAAGGCCGGCAACCGCTATTCGAAGACCCGCATCGACGTGAGATTGGGGTCGGCCGTGATCTGGGCCTCGGTGTAGCGCCAGGGAATCCACTCCTTGGCGGAATACGCTTCGGTCATGTTCTGGAAGTATGGCGAGGCCGGATCGGTGGACTGGGAATAGGTGACGAAGCCCTCGGCGACCGGGTCTCCGTTGTCGTCCCAGGTCACGGTCTGGATATAGCTGTTGCCATAGGTCACGGGGTAGCGGCCGTCGACCAGATTGCCGCGTGCGGCAATGGTGAACGCGCCTTCGAAGCCGTTGCCGCCGAAGACCGGAATCGGATCCTGCGGGTCGTGCACGCCGGAGACCTGCAGCGTCCCCAGCGGGGCATCCAGCGCGACGCCCGCGGCGTCCAGCGCCTCCACCGCGTCGGCGAAGGCCAGCACCACCTCGGCGTTGAGCGTGTTCAGCGAATTTGGCGTGTTGACCGGGTCGTCGGTCGAGAACGGGCTGAGCCACAGCGGCAGGGTCGCGTCGTCCGCCCGCTTCCAGAACTCGCGCCAGATGTGTCCGCCCACCGAGTCCAGGTTTAGCGAACCGTCCCAGGTTTCCAGGATCGCGCAGGCGTCGGAAATGTCGACGGTACTCAGCGAGGACGACAGCAGCGTACCGAGCGGGCAGATGTCATCGAGGACCGCCTGGCGGGCCAGACGTTCGGTCAGCACCGCGCTGGACAGCACGATGTCCTGGAGCTGCTCCAGATCGGCGAAACCGGTTCCCGGGCGTCCGTCGCTGCCGTCGAGCCGATCCTGGACCTGCTGGATGCACAGGCGTGTGCGCAGGCTGCGTTCGGTTTCCTCGTCGCCGATGATGGCGGCGTAACCGGTCAGCGGCTCGTCGGGATGGGTGAGCCAGTAGCTGTCGTTGCAGTTGTGCACCCAGTCGTCGCGGAGTAGCGATGGCAGGTTGCCCGCGCCGAAAATGCCGGGCACGGGGGCGTCGGCATCGCTGTCCCAGTCGCACTCGGAACTGGAGCCCCGGAGCACGGGCAGGCCGGGCATCAGGGCGCCGACCACCGGGCCAAGCACGCTCTGGCATTCGGTGACCTTGCTGTCCGGCACGTTGGGCACCACGGTGATGTCGGCGTAGTACGCCGGCTGGTTCGGTCCGGTGGCGGCGGTGTTGACCCAGGGAATGCCCAGAATGTCACGCTGCTTTGCCATGAAATCGTCCAGCGACTCCGCCCGGTTCCAGGCGAAGAACTGATTGATCAGCCGCGTGTTCTCCGCATTCGCGTCGCGCAGGGTGTAGGCCCGGACGACATCCCAGCCCAGCACCGGGATGCCGGATACGCTCAGGCTCATCATCGGGCCGTAGTGGCTGCGGTAGAGCGTACGGGTCTCCTCCGTCACGCTGCCATCGTCTTCCAGCACCTCGATCGTGTAGGTTTCGGAGGCCATCTCCACCGGCTGGCCATCGAACAGGTAGCTGGTCGGGTCGCCAGGCACCAGCGTCAGCTCGTAGAGCCCGAACCGATAGGCGGTGGACACCGTGTGGCTCCAGGCGACGTTGCGGTTGAAGCCGATCAGCGCCGCCGGCACGCCGTAAAGTGATGCCCCCATGATGTCGAGCTCGCCCGGGATGGTCATGTGCGCCTGGTACAGCCGCTCGGTGCCCTCCCAGGGGAAATGCGGGTTGCCGAACAGCATGGACTGTCCGGTCTGGGTCGCCTCGCCGGACAGTGCGTACATGTTGCTGCCGATCGGCAGTCCGTCCTGCATCGGGAAGCGGTCGCGATCCACCGCGACCGCCGCCGCGGTGGCGCCGGGCAGCGGAGGCTGCGCCGCGCCGATTTCCGTGACCAGAGCGGAAGAACTGGCGATGACGGCGAGCCGGAAATAGCGGCGATAGACATCGTCGGAGGTCAGTTCCGTCAGCCACTCGGCATCGCGACAGGCCAGGTGCCGTCCCGGATGCTCGCCGTTCTTCAGCTCGCGCACGTAGCGTGAGTAGCCGGCGGCGAATCCGGCGGTGGCAGCGGCCGCCTGCGGCGATGCGTCCTCCCGCAGCGCGGCGACGCGATCACTGGTCGCCACATGCCGCCAGAAGAAGTCGGAATCGACATTGTTCGAGGTGTTGCCGTTGGCCGGGATGCTGTAGGTGCCGCTGCGACCGAAGTACTTCGCGCGCTGGCCCAGCGTGGTGATCATGTCCTCCGCCAGCACACAGACATTGTCCTGGGCATGGACGTATCCGTAGCCGTAGCCGACATCGCCGTAGTCTTCACCGCGGATATGTGGAACGCCGTAGGAATCACGCCGGATAGTGGCGTCGTAGGTGGGTGGTGAGCCGGTGGGCGGCGTATTTCCGCCATCGGCACCGAACCGCTGACCATTGCCGCAACCGGCCGTGAGCAACAGCGCGCAAGCGGCCAGGCCGGCCGCGATGCTGGACTTCCCCATCTGTCTCCTCCCGCTCGCGGTCGTGACGCCGCGTCGCTTTCGTTGTTATGCGGTCCGGTGAGGACCGTGTGCGGGATATCGTACTCGATCGCCCCGACGGGCAAAAAAAATGGCGGACCGTGCGTTTGCAGCAGTCCGCCAACATGCGGTTGGTACCACCCCTTTCGGCTCCCCAGCCGTCTGGATGGCGTCTACCTTGCACAAGTCGATGTCAAACGGACGTCAAGCCCGGATGAGGAAATTGCGAAGTGCGCCTCAACGGCATCTTTCGGCCGACGAACGTGATCCCTGATCGGGAAATCCGCCGTGGTGACTGCCGAAACGGACCGGAATCGACTAGGGTATGCGGCCTCTCAATCCGATTTGGCGCAGAGCATCGACCATGGCACAGGAACCAGAACTGCCGGAATTCAAGCTGGACGAGGCCGACCTCTATCGCGAGGACGTTTTCACCGATCGCAAGGCCGGCACCATCCGGCGGATGACGCCGGTGACGGCCACCGGCGAGGATGACAGCTCGCGGCCGGTCATGTTCGAAGGTCAGGCCAGCGTGCTGACGCCGGGCGGCGCCCTGCCGCTGAACTTCGAACTGCCCGGTCCGACATTCGAGGATGCGCTTGCCCAGTATCCCGACGCGGCGCGGGCGGCGCTGGAGCAGACCATCGAGGACATCAACCGGATGCGCCGGGAGCAACAGTCCTCCATCGTCGTTCCGGGTCAGCAGGCACCGTCGCCGGGTTTGATCGACCCGAGCGGTGGACGCGGCGGGTCCTTCCGATAGCGGCGCAGAGTCGCCGAGCATGAAAAAGCGCGCCGGGGCCTGAAGCCCGGGCGCGCTCTGATCGGGACGCGTTTCCCTCAGTAGCCGCTGCCGCCGAATTGCAGGTCGAGTCCGATCGCGGCGAGATCGACATCAACATCGTCCAGCGCATAGCGCTCGTAGCCGATGTTCAGCGCGACGACTTCACCCAGCGGCAGGTTGGCGCCGACGCCATAGAAGACATCTTCGCCGTCGGTTTCACGCGATACGCTGCCCACGGCGCCTTCGGCGGTGGCTTCGGCATCCCAGAACAGCTCACCGAGCTTGCCGTACAGCGAGGCGCGTTCACCCAGCGGGATGTACAGCACGCCGGCCAGTGTCAGGCCATCGGCGGTGTAGTCCACCGCGCCATCCTCGTAGTCGCCAAAGTCCACGTAGCCGCCTTCGATGCCGATCACCGGCGCGAAACGGCCGCCTACACGCAGACGATAACTGGTGCGGCTGTCCTCGACATTGTCGTCATCTTCGGGAAAATCCTCCGATTCGACACGGAAATAGCCGATATCGGCGCCCACATAACCGTAGGGGTCGAAGTCGGTTTGAGCCAGTGCGGCGGGCGCGCAGAGCGTGGCGGCCAGTCCGGTGGCACAGGCGGTCTTGAACATCATGTTCATGGATTGCTCCTTGTTTTCGGAAATGAATCGGGGTGGCGGCTCGACGCGTCCGGCGTCGAGCCGCGAATAGGTGCCCGGCTCAAGGGGCGCAGGAGCCGGGCTGGTGACTGGCTGCGGGGAAGGAAGCGGGGGCGGACAGCCAGTCGGACTCAGGTCGGGGTCCGGTTCAGGACATCTCGACCGTGAGTTTGTTGACGACGTCGGTGACGCCATCGGTGTTCATCGCGATCTGCGTGGCGAGATCGGATTCAACCGGCGTGTCGACCTGACCGCTCAGCGTGACCACCGAATCGCGGGTGTCGACATCGATGGTCAGTCCGCTGGTGACATCGTTGGAGAGCAGCCGGGTCTTCACCGCGGCGGTCGTGCTGGCATCGTCAACGGCCTCGCCGACGCTGCGCTCGGCTTCTTCCTCGGCGCCGGCCTTGATGTTGATCTTGTTGTCGACATCGGTGATCGGGTCAATGCCGGCGGCGATCTCGATGGCCAGCGCGCGCTGCGCCTCCGTTTCCACGGTGCCTCCGATCGTCGCCTTCTGGTTGGTCACGTCAACGCTGAGATCAAACGGATTCAGGTTGCGGTTGATCGTGTAGGCGGTGACCAGACGACCCTCCAGGAATGCGTCGTATGCGGCGCCGCTGAGGCTTTGCTGTTCATCGGCGGAACCGCCGGTTGATTCGGCCGCGGCGGTCCTGATCAGCGGGTGATCGGCGGTGGCCGGGGCGGCGATCAGCGCCATCGGCGCCAGACTCAGGCCCGCGACCGCGAGACCGCGGCGAATCCGGCGGGCCGATTCGTGGGCATGTAGAGAATTCTGCTGTTTCATCTGCATCGTCCTTGGATGTTGGATGAGACGCCGAGTGTTCGTCTCGGCACCATCCATCAGCGCAACGCCGATGCCAGATGATTCAAGTCATTGAAAACAATGGAAAATGTCGTGCTGCCCAGGGTTTTCTGCCATGCCGGAGGGTGACCGGGCCCGGATTTCTGTTGCCAGCGGGCAACGCCATGCCCGTCGCTAGATGCCAAGTCATTGATTTTAATGGAAACGCCATGTCGTCGCAGCGCGACATGGCGTTCAGTCAGCGCTGAACGGCGCGGTGCTCACGGCTTGTCGAACACCACGGCGGTTTGCCGGCTGATCACCGCCAGCTGGCCATC
The DNA here is from genome assembly GCF_964000955.1 of uncultured Abyssibacter sp. Taxonomy (NCBI): domain Bacteria; kingdom Pseudomonadati; phylum Pseudomonadota; class Gammaproteobacteria; order Chromatiales; family Oceanococcaceae; genus Abyssibacter; species uncultured Abyssibacter sp. Next base: position 19,500 of record NZ_CAXFCL010000059.1, on the reverse strand, counting down.
CGGGCGCCACATCCGGGCATCGGCCTGCACGAATCCGTTGGCCGCGCCCTGCGTGTTCACCTCGTAAAACCACCAGTCATCGCCGGCGGCAGGGACACCCGGATCAATCAGGTCCAGCGACCAGGTCAGCGAACTCCCCGGCGCGGGGCGCTTGAGCATGGGCAGGACGCTGGGCGGCCACACGTCGAGCAGGCCGATCAGCGCGGCTTCGTCGTCACCGGCGGGCTCCTTGTGCCGGCACCAGCCGGAAAAGTCGGGTTGATCCGCGCCGGAGAACGGCACCTGACCACCGGTCAAGCCGAGCACGAAATGGCGCAGGAACACCGGGGTCACGCCGGGGATGTCCGGCAGTATCAAGGCCTTGTCGGGCGGTGGCGCATCCGGCCGCGGTGCGCCGGGTACGACGACGCCGGATTCGCGCGGCGCTCCGAAGCTGGCGTTGGCCGTCGCGCAGACCTGGCCGTTCTGCTCCAGGCGGGCCTCGGCCTGCGTGACCGATTTGCCCTGCCGCAACACGGTCGCCGTGACCGTTGCGGCCTCCGGGGCGACCGGCCCGACGAAGGCGACGGTCATCGCCCGCAGCAGTCGGTCGGCCGGAACGTGCCCGCGCATGGTCTTGTACAACGCGGCGCCGATCAGACCACCGTAGATCGCGCGACCCTGCCCCCAGTCCTCGGTGAACCGGAAGGTCTGCCGGGCGGACGGGTCCGGGCCGCCCAGCAGGGCGGCAAAGCTGGTGTCGGTCATGCGCGTGGTCCTAGCGGGCGCGTTTCAGCGCGGACTGGTCGAAGTCGCGATCATCCAGGCCTTCCTGGAAGGCATAGTTGGCGAAGGTCAGCGTCGTCGACTTGCCGGTCTGGTGATTGACCATCTCCATCCGGCCCGGGCGCCAGTACTCGTCCAGGTACTCGTCAAACTCATGCATGGTCAGCGTCTTGAGGTGCGAGTTCTTGCGGTCGTAGAACTCGATCTTGCGGACGCGGTACTCCGCCTGGTCCAGCCAGGCCACCTGCTTGGTGTAGCCGGAGTTCTCGTCGGTCGGGAAGCGCTCGATCACGAACACCTTTTCGCCATCGAGTTCCTCTTCGCGAAGAAAGTTGTAGGTGTATTTCTCCACCTCCTGCGAGGACAGATCCTCGTAGGCGAACTCGCTGCCCATGAATGGACCGGACTTGTTGCTGGAGGCGATGCGCTTCACGCGCTTGAGCGCCGGCAGGTAAAGCCACTGGTCGTCGTCGCCGGTCTTGTGCGAATAGGTGAGCAGCGCGGTGCCGCGAACGTCGCGAGGCTGGTCGAAGATGATCATCGACTTGTCACCGTCGTCCTCGACTTCGAGCGCCCGTGAACGCATTTCGCGGACGGATTCGTCGCCGTTCTTGTTGCGCAGTGTCATGGTCAGGTCGACCACGGAGTCGCTCCAGCCGGTGTCGCGCCGGTCGGCCTCCTGGGCGATCTCGAGACCGCGCTGGGCAGCGTCCTGCGCATGGACCGGCAATGCGGCGCCGATGGCAAGGGCGCCGAGCCAGCTGAATTTAGTGAGCGTATGCATGGGTGTCCTCCTCGGGAGTTTCTGAAGTCGGTGCGCGCTCGCGATCCACCAGCAGGAGCAGGACCGGGAGCAGGAAGAAGTCCGCGATCAGGGCGCAGATGATAGCGATCGAGGTGAGCTGCGCCATGCCGCTGTTGGGCAGAAACGCGCTTTGCGCGAGCACGGCGAATCCGGCGACCAGAATCAGGCTGGTGGTGGTGAGCGCCGTGCCCACGGTGCGGAAGCTGTAGACGATGGCTTCCTGAGGCGACTGTCCCAGCTCGCGGCGGGCGCGCAGGTATTTCGACAGGAAATGGATGGTGTCATCGACGACGATGCCCACCGTCATGCCCAGCACGATGGCCATGGTGAAGTTGATCTTGCCGTCAATGATGCCCCACAGCCCGAACGCCAGACCCAGCGGGACGAGGTTCGGGACCAGCGACAACAGACCCATCTTCCAGCTGCGCAGCGCGAGGATGAGCAGGAAGCTGATGCCGATCAGCGCCACCGGCATGCCGATGAACATGCTCTTGATATTGCGATCGGCGATGTAGGCAAACATCACCGCGGGCGACACGCCGATGGTTTCCAGGCCGGGGGCGTTGGTCTCCAGCCAGGCATAGGCATCGGCCACCATCTTGCGGGTCGCGACGGCGTCCAGGTGCTCGTAGGCGACGAAGAACCGGGTCGCCGACTTGTCCAGGTTGATCTGGTTGCCGAGATCCAGCCCGAACGGCAGCGAAAACTCGTACAGCAGCAGATACTGCGCGGCGAGCTCCGGATCATCCGGAATCCGGTAGTACGCGGGATCGTCGCCGTGCATGTTCTTGTTCAGGCGCTTGAAGATGTCCGACACGCTGGCGACGTGCTTGACCCGCGGGTCTTCCATCCACCATTGCTTGAACGCGTCGAGCTGCTTCAGGTATTCGGGGTTGGTGACACCGCCCGTGCCCTCGGGTGACTCCAGGTCGAATTCCATGGTGTAGAGGCCGGTGATGTTCTCGGCCACCCAGTCGGTGTCCGTGCGGAACTTCACGCTGGTGTCGAAGTAGTGCACGAAGGTTTCGTTGGCCTGGTTCTGCGGAACCAGGGCGCATAGCAGCACGGTGACCGCGACGCTGCCGATCAGCACCGGCACGCGGCGGTTCACCACGAAACGCCCGAGGCCCTCCATGCTCCTGGACAGCCCGCCGGAGTGCCGGGGCACACGGACGCGCAGCAGCACCATCACCGCGGGCAGCAGGCTGACTGACAGCAGCCAGGCGACGATCACACCCATGGCGACGATGTTGCCCAGGTCGCGCAGCGGCGGGCTGTCGGCGAAATTGATCGACAGGAATCCCAGTGCGGTGGTGACCGAGGTGAGCAGAATCGGCATGAAGTTCACGCGCAACGAGTCGACCAGCGCGTCATGCTTGCTGCGGCCCTCGCGCATGTTGGCGAACATCGACACGAGCACGTGAATCGAATCCGCCACGGCCAGCGTGGACACGATCAGCGGTGCCGAGATCGACGGCGGGGTGAAATGAATGCCCGCGAACGCCGTGAGCCCGACCGACGCCATCATCGACGTCATGATGACGGCCAGCGTCGCGATCGTGCCGACGATCGAGCGCAGCAGCACCCAGGTGATGACGATGATCACCAGATACATCAGCGGGATCAGTGACGCGACGTCCTGCTGGCTGGCTTCGGAGAACGACACCGACATGAAGTTGCTGCCGGTGAGGTAGATGTTGTGGTCCGGGTATTTCTCCAGCATCTCGTCGCGCAGGGCGCGAACCTCGGCGGCGACCTCCTCGACTTCGGAGTCATCAAGCGCCGGCAGCTGGTGGATCACGTTGACCGCGACCGCATGGCCCGATTCGGAGGTCAGCCGGCCGATGAGCAGTGGCTCGTTGACGGCGATCTCGCGGATGCGAGCCAGCTCTTCATCGCTGAGTGACGCGGCGTTTTCCACCAACGGGGCGACCAGCAGATCATCGCCCTCGGCCTCGGTGTGCTGATAGTTGGTCACCGAATCCACGCGCAGCGAGTACACCAGACCCCAGGCCCGGTCCGTAAGCTCCTCGGCCAGCGCCAGGGTGTCGCGGTTGAAGGCGTTGTCGGTGGTCGTGGGCTCGATGACGATCAGCGAGTTGTCGTTCTTGGTGTAGCGATCCTGAACCTGATCAAAGGCCTGCAGCTGCGGATTGCCCGGGCCGAAGTACACCCGGTAGTCCTTGCTCATCGCCAGTTTCGGGCCGGGCGTTCCGGCGACCGTGGCGACCATCGGGTAGCTGAATGCGGCGACGGCGATCAGTGAGAGCAGCAGCGTGAGCCAGGGGTGATTCGTCACCCACCGTCCGTAGGCCATTACCCCCCGGTCCAGCTTCGACATGTCTTGTGGTGCGTTCATAACGATCCCCAAACGATGAATGCGTATTCGGTGGCGGCGCGCTTCAGGCGCGCATGGATTCCAGGAACAGCACCAGCCCGCGATGGCTGGCGCGGAACTGCTCATGACAGCGCGAGGCCTTGGCGATGGCCCACATGCCCTCGATGGCGCTGATGACGAACACGGCGATGTCTTCCGGGTCCACGTCGGTGCGTCCCTCGCCGATGGCCTGCGACTTGCGCACGCTTTCCATCAGGCCGCGCTTCCACTCGAAGAAAATGTCGAACAGCGGCTGCTGGAACGCCGGCTCGCTGCCGGCCAGTTCCTGCACGAGATTGGCGAACGGACAGCCCAGCGCGAGCATGTCGTCATCCACCGTGTCCGCGTGCGCGCTGACGTGATCAATCGCCGCCTGGAGGGGGCGGTCGGATTCCAGCATCGGCCGCCAGCGGGTCTCGATCCAGGGCCGGACCACTTCGTCGATGACCGCCAGCCCCAACGCCTGCTTGTTGCGAAAATGATGGTAGAGCGCGCCCTTGGTGACGTCCGTCGCCCGCAGAATCTGATCCAGGCTGGAGGCGTGATAGCCATAGCGGTGAATTTCGGCGAATGCCGCGTCCAGCAGGCGCTGGCGCGTGGCATCGGGCTGACGTCGTGTGGGGGTTGGGCTCATGGGCTTGCTCGGATGTGGGCGGCGTTGCGTGGCCGCTCTCAATAGGCCGTCGACGAGGGCGTAAACTGTCGGTCCGGCGTGCCGGTCACGGTGTGGTTTCCAGCCTTGCCGGCGGCTGCACGCGCGTTGATCGGCAACAGCATCGCAGCGGGTTCGATCCGAGCTCCCGGCGCGATGACACCATGTGGCAACCTGGCTTTGAGTGACTTTGACAGCATCGATTCCTCGCCTTCCGGCGATTACATACCGACCAGTATGTACGTAGATGTCGCAGCGTCAAGCGGCAGCCACCGGGCCCGAGCCATGACCCGATGAGCGGCTGGCTTGCCGGATTCGGGTCCACCGAGTGGATTCTGATCGCCGTGGCCTTTGCCTCGGCCACGCTTTCCGGCATCGCCGGTGCGGGCGGCGGAACGATCCTGATCGGCGCGATCTACGCCGCCGGCATGCCACCGGTGGTGGCGGTGCCGCTGCATGCGGCCGTGCAGATGGTGTCCAACGCCAGCCGTGTCGTTGCCTATCTGCCGCATGTGCGCTGGTCGGCCGCGCTGACGTTCTGCCTGGGGGCGTTGCCGGCGCCGTTTGTGGTCGCGCCGCTGGTGTCGATGGTCAACCCCGACTACGTCAGGCTGCTGATGGCGGCGTTCATCCTGTGGACGCTGTTGCCGCGCAGCGCTCACGCGGTCGCGCTGTCCGACCGGGCGGCGATGACCACCGCGGGCGTGCTCAACGGCGGAGTGGGCGCGGTGGTTGGCGCCACCGGCTTGTTGATTGGTCCGTTCTTCCTGCGTCCGCAATGGGCGAAGGAAACGACCATCGGCACGCTGGCGCTTTGCCAGTCACTGGGCCATGCCTTCAAGGTGACGGCGTTCGCGACCGTGGGTTTCGTGGTGCTGGATCAGGCGCTGCTGATGGGCGGCATGATCCTGGGCGTGATCGGCGGCACCGCGCTGGGCCGCGCGCTGCATCACCTGGTGAAGGAAAACACGTTTCGGCCCCTGTTTCGCGGCATTCTGGCCGTGCTTGCGATCAAACTGGTCTGGGACGCGGGGCGGCGTTTGCTGGGTTCGTGATTGACCGCCGTGACAGGGCCTGGAACGAGGGGGGTGCTTGTCAGATGCGGAAACACCGCGTTTACTTGAACGATCGTTCGGAGCGTTCGACTGGCGTCGAACCGAACGGCCTCATTCAAACCGAGCCGAGGACAATGTTGATGGGCTCGCGCCGCAGGGTCGCCACCTGACGCCGGCCGCACCCCGTCGATCGCCCTCGGCGAGATGACCCTGATGAAGAATCCACCCCACGTCCTGCATCGCGATCTCGCCCACGCGCCCGATTACGCGACCTGGCGGGAAATCGCGCTCGAACTGGACCATCGCGACGGCAACGACATCTGGCGGGCCGAGGATGCCTGCGAGGGCTACGATCACTGGCTGATCAAGGAGCGGCTGCTCGAGGTGCGGCGGATGCGCCGCGAGCAGGATGTGCGCCGGCTGGTATTCCGGTTGCACGAGGGCCTGCACGGCAACCTCGGCAACATGGCCAATCCCGCGCTCTACAGCCACTGCCGGGTCGGTACCAAGCGGCTGATTACCGAGTACGTCGAGGAAGTCTCCAAGGCGTTGATGTGGATCTGCGACACCGAGTTTGAGCACTTCGGTTTCGAGGACAAGATCCTGTTCTTCAAGCGCACCGGGGTGTCGTTCGGACGCTCCGCGCTGATGTTGTCCGGCGGCGCGACGCTGGGGATGTTCCACTTTGGCGTGATCAAGGCGCTGCATGAGCAGGGCCTGCTGCCACGCGTGATCTCCGGCTCGTCCGCGGGTTCCATTGTCGCCAGCGGCGTGTCGACCCGCACCGATGAGGAGATCGCCGCATCCTACGATCTGGACTCGCTGAACCTCGATGCCTGGCAGAAGCTGGACTTCCGCACCGCGGTCAACGGCCGCGCCCTGATGAATCCCGAGGTGCTGGCCCAGTGTCTGCTCTCCAACATCGGCGACGCGACCTTCGAGGAGGCCTTCGAGCGCACCGGGCGCATTCTCGACATCACCGTGTCACCGGCCGAGCGCCACCAGCACGGTCGCCTGCTGAACTACCTGACCTCGCCCAACGTCTTGATTTACAAGGCCTCCCAGGCCAGTTGCTCGGTGCCCGGGCTGTTTCCGCCGGTGAAACTCAAGGCGCGCGAGTACGAGGGCGATGTGGTCGACTACATGCCCAGCAAGCGCTGGGTGGACGGCTCGCTGTCCAGCGACCTGCCGATGCTGCGACTGGCGCGCCTGCACAACGTGAATCACTACATCGTCAGCCAGACCAACCCGCACGTGGTCCCGTTCCTGGCCAAGGACGACGCCACCGGGCTGCTGCCCTTTGCCCGGGACTGGCTGATGACCAGCGGCCGGCAGACCATCGATCTGGCGCGGCAGCATTTCCAGAATCGCGGCTTCGGGCGCGTCGTGCGGCAGATCCACGCGCTGACCAACCAGCGCTACACCGGTGACGTGACGATTCTTCCGCACTACACGCCCAAGAAGCTGATGCGCGCGCTCGCGAATCCGACCATGGAAGAGATGGCGCGCTACGTGAACGATGGCGAGCGCGCGACCTGGCCGACGATCGAGCGCGTGCGCATCCAGACGACGATCAGCCGAACCTTCGAGGAATGCCTGATCCGCCTCAAGGCGCGCCGATTCGGCCGGCGGCGGGATGATGCGCCGATGCGGGTGACGCGCACCTAGCCTGGGTCAGCGTCCGGAGCGCTCGCCGCTCCGCCGACGGAAGCGCCGGTGGTACCAGTGTTCGGTCGAATCCAGCCACCGCGCGCAGCGGTGCGAAGCCTGGGCGATCAGCCCGAACCCGACGGCCAGCGCGAGCAGGCCCGGTCCCGGCGTGACCAGCATCACCAGACCGATCGGAATCAGCAGCAATGACAGCGTGAGATAAAGCGTGCGGACCCAGCGCCGCCGCAGTCGCGTGGCTCGCCACTCGTGGTAGGTCACGAAACGCTTGCCGGGTTTGGCCGCACCCAGCACCGCGGCGTGCTCGCGCAGGCCGCCGCCTCTTCGGGGGCTCTCCTCGCTCATGTCAGCCGCTTGCGATCATGCGGCACCAGTCGGTCCTGGCCGGAGCGGCGGATCGGCTTGACGTGTCCGGGGATGATGCGAGCCCAGGTCGGAAACCGGCGCAGGATGTGGAACACCAGCACGCGCACGATCTGGCGCCAGCCCTTCTGCCGCGGCACCGAATCACGCCGCACCCGGCGGCAGGCCGTGTCCATCAGCGCAACCAACCGTTCGCGCAGCAGCATCGTGAACTCGCGATCGCGGATGAACAGGTTCGCCTCCAGGTTCAAGGCCAGGCTGAACGGATCGAGATTGCTGGAACCGACGGTGGCCCAGTCGCCATCGATGATCGCGACCTTGCCGTGCAGCGGTCGATCCATGTACTCGTGAATCTCGATGTCGGCGTTCAGAAGGTAGTCGTAAAGCGTTGCCGCCGCGTGACGCACGTAGAACTTGTCCGGCTCGCCCTGCAGGATCAGGCAGACACGCACCCCGCGCTGCGACGCCAGGCGCAGGGCTCGCAGGAACCGGTAGCCGGGGAAGAAGTAGGCGTTGGCGATGATGATCTCGCGCTTGGCCTCGGCGATGCCCTGGTAGTACCACTGCTCGATGGTCTGGTCGTGTTCGGCGTTGTCCCGCCAGACCAGCGCCACCTGCGCGTCGCGGGCGGGCTTGAGCGGGTTGGGGCGGTACCAGCGCAGACGTCGCAGCCATCCCCGGCGCGTTGGTTCGTGGGTCCGCCCGACCTGATCCCGACAGAAGCGATGCATCTCGTCCACCGCCGGCCCGGTGACTCGCACGGCGTAATCCTGCTTGGATTTCGGGCCGTGTTCGCGGACATGCTCCATCGAGTAGTTGATGCCGCCGATGTAGCCCACGGTGGCGTCGATGATGGTGAACTTGCGATGCAGCCGCCGAAACAGATTGGTCTGGAAGCCGAGCACGCTGCCACGAGGGTCGTAGACATGCAGGTTCACGCCGGCGTCGGTCAGTGTCTGGACGAAGTCGGCGGGAAGCTTCCCGGAGCCGAAGCCGTCGACCGTGATGTCGACCCGCACGCCGCGTTGCGCGGCGTCGATCACGGCCCGATGCAGTTGGTAGCCGATGTCGTCGTCGAACCAGATGAACGTCTCGATCAGCACTTCGTCGCGGGCGCGCTCGATGTCGGCCAGCACCCGCGGATAGAACATTTCACCGTTTTCCAGCAGTTCGATGGTGTTGCCATCGGTCCAGCGGCCGTTCGTCAAAGTTGAAGCTCCAGACTGAGCGGCGCGTGGTCGGACAGATGTGACCAGGGGGCGCCCGTGTGCGCCTCGGGGTGGCTGACCTCGAGATTGCGGACATACACCCGGTCCAGACGCAGCATCGGAAACTGCACCGGGAAGGTTCTCGCCGCCTGGCCGTAGGCCTTGATGAACACTTCCTGCAGGCCGGCGCGCTCCTGCAGCAGCGCATGGGCCTTTTCCCGCCAGTCGTTGAAGTCGCCGGCCACCAGCACTGGCGCGGCGTCGGGAATCTCCCGTTCGATCAGGTCGCAGAGCAAGTTGAGCTGCTTCATCCGCTGGCCGCCGGTCAGGCCAAGATGGGTGCAGATCACGTGTAGTTCGGCACCGGAGGTGGGGATCTCCAGCACGCTGTGCAGCAGGCCGCGGCGCTCGTGTTCGCGGGTCGAGACGTCGTGGTTCTCGTAGCGAAGAATCGGGAACTTGGACAGCAGTGCATTGCCGTGATGACCGGCCGGGTACACGGCGTTGCGGCCGTAGGCGAAATTCGACCAGATCGTGTCGGCGAGAAACTCGTATTGCGGACCTTCCGGCCAGGCCTCGTACCGCGTCGAGTGCTCCTGATGGTCGCCCAGCACTTCCTGGAGGCAGACCACATCGGCGCCGCTGCCGCGGATGGCCTCCCGCAGTTCGTGGAGGATGAACTTGCGATTGAAGGACGTGAAGCCCTTGTGCATGTTGAGGGTCAGGATCTTCATGCTCTGTCTTTGTCGGATTGTCGCCGGGCCATGTACAGCGCTGGGGAGAGCCCCACCGGCGAGGTTAGTCTGGCGGGCATCTGGTTCAGCCATCTTCGCCATGAATCTGCGACACCGTACCCGAGATGTCATCGTCCCGTTGCTGGCCTCGATTGGCCTGGGGGCGTGCAGCGTGATGCCGCCGGCGGATTTCCCGCGCATGGCGTCCGTCAATGTCGACCGCTTCATGGGCGGATGGTTCGTCATCGCCCATATTCCCCCGGGTGTCGTCGCCGATTCCTACAACAACATCGAGCGCTACTCGAGGGGCGACGGCAACGCGATTGATACCGTCTACACGTACCGGGAGGGCGGTTTCGATGGCGAGGCGAAACGGATGGAGCCGACCGGCTTCGTGCTGGAGGAGGGCAGCGGCGCCGAATGGGCCATGCAGTTCATCTGGCCGATCCGCATGGAATACACCATCGCCTACGTCGATCCCGACTACCGAACGACGATCGTCGCCCGGTCCAAGCGCGACTGGGTGTGGATCATGGCGCGCACGCCCGAGATCGACGATGCGACCTATGCCGATCTGGTGGAGCGTGTCGAGGCGCTGGGCTACGACGCCGGAGCATTGCGCAAGGTGCCGCAGCAGCCACTGGACCGGCGCGACGACGTGGATTTCGAGTTGCCCTAGCCCGTGGTGCGGAATTTCCGTCGGGCCAGGCTCTGCACGCCCCACAGGCCGCCGATGCAGACGACGGTGACCACCACCAGCAGCGCGATCTGCGTCGGATCCGGATGCTGGATCAGCTGGCGAATCTGGTGCCCGACCGCGGTCATCGCAATCAGGCTGGGCAGCAGGCCGATGAAGGTGCCCAGGGTATAGGTGATCCAGCCGATACCGGCAGCGCCCAGCACCACATTCACCACCGGATACGGCGCGAACGGGATCAGCCTCAGTACCGCCAGACCAACCAGTCCGCTGCGCTTGAGCATGTTGATCGTCTGTTCAAGCCGCCGGATGGACAGCCGCTCCAGCGGCTTGCGGCCGAACAGCCGGCCCAGCAGGTAGCCGGCCAGGGCGGCGACCATGCTGCCGTACAGCGCATAGGCGAATCCCCACCCGGCGCCCAGCGCCAGGATCATCGTCATGTTCAGCACCAGGGTCGGGAACAGCGTGGCATTGGCGACGAGGTAGAGCGCCATCACCGTCAGCGGCGCCCAGGGTGATTTCACCAAATCGCTCACCGCGTCGGCGAGGCGGTCCGGATCGGCGAATTCGGACAGCGGCGTCAGTCGCCAGAGCGCCGCGAGGCTGACGATTACCATCACCAGCATCGCAACGATGAGTACCGTCTTGCGCCGGACGGGAGCGCCCGAATTGGCGGAGTCCTGCGTCATTCATGACCGGAGCATAGGGGGACTCCATACCCTAACAGTTTCCCCGGGTATCGCCGCGCCCTGCGGTGATGTCGCCCGGTGCGGGCTGCGGTCGGCATTCGCATCCGCCAGACCCTTTGGCTAGGCTGTGGTGCGCGAGGGGACCGCAGGACAAGCAAGGAGCACGATGTGGAGATGAGCATCCATCCCATCGATATCGCGCTGATCGTCGGCTATTTCATGGTGGTGATCGGGATCGGGGTTTATGTCACCCGTCAGACCAAGAGCGGGGACGATCTGTTTCTTGCCGGCCGTGCGCTGGGCTTTGGTGTCATCGGTTTTTCGCTGTTCGCATCGAACATCTCCGCGCAGACGCTGATCGGTCTGGCGGGGGATGCGTACAAGACCGGCATCGCGGTCTCGGCCTATGAGTGGATGGCCGGGTTGATCCTGGTGTTTTCCGCGATTTTCGTGCTGCCGTTCTACATCCGCACCAAGATCTCGACGATTCCGGAGTTTCTCGAACACCGGTATGACAACCGGGTGCGACTCTATCTGTCGTGCATCACCATCTTCCTGTCCATTGTCGTGGACATGGCTGGCGGTCTGTACGCGGGATCGCTGGTGCTGGACAAGCTGTTCTTCCCCGGTTCCGGCGGTCAGCATCTGTTCTGGTTCTGCCTGGGGCTGGGCCTGTTCGCCGGCATCTACACGGCCGCCGGCGGCCTCAAGGCGGTGGTGCTCACCGACGTGTTGCAGGCGATCATCCTGATCATCGGCTCGGCGGCGATGGGGCTGATCATCTTCGACAAGTTCGACTGGTCCTGGGCCAAGGCCACGGCCCAGTTGCCGGAGGGGCATCTGTCCATGATCCGACCGGCCGACGACGACGTGCTGCCCTGGCCGGGCCTGCTGCTGGGCGTGCCGCTGATCGGCTTCTACTACTGGACGATGAATCAGTACATCATCCAGCGGGCGCTGGGCGCGAAGAATCTCGAGGCCGCGCGCGCCGGCGCGATGCTGGGCGGCGCGCTGAAGCTGTTGCCGCTGTTCATCATGATCCTGCCCGCCGCGTTCGCGATCTCGCTGTTTCCCGAGGTCGAGAACAAGGATCAGGTCTTTCCGACCATGGTCACCGAACTGCTTCCGGTCGGCGCGACCGGGCTGGTGCTTGCCGGCCTGATTGCCGCGATCATGTCTTCGGTCGACTCGACGCTGAATTCGGCGTCCACGCTAGTCACGCTGGATTTCATCAAGCCGCACAGGCCGGATCTGAGCCCGACGCAAACCGCCTTCGTCGGTCGGGTCTGCACCTTCGTGTTCATGGCGATCGCCATTGCCTGGGCGCCGCAGATCAAGGATTTTCCCGGTCTCTGGAACTACATCCAGTCCGCGTTCGCCTACATCACCACGCCCCTGGTCGCGATTTTCCTGACCGGCCTGTTCTGGAAGGGCGCGCATCCGCGGGCGGGGTTCTGGGCGCTGGTCCTGGGTCACCTGACCTCGGCCGTCCTGTTCGTGCTCGGGCCGGTTACCGGCATGATCGACGTGCATTTCACGATCATGGCCATCGTCCTGACGCTCTGGACCGCCGTGCTGCTGGTCGTGGTCTCGCTGCTGTTCGGCCAGGACTTCAAGCTGGCGTATCACATCACCTGGCCGCCGGATGAAAAATCGACTGACATGCGCCCGGGGGGCATCCTGTCGGACTACCGCCTGCAAGCCGCGGTGCTCGTCGTGGTGACGGTGCTCACGGTGCTGGCATTCTGGTGATCACAAGAACGACCCTGGGAGGAGCGGCATGAAGCTGATCGGAGCACCGGGAACGGTGAGCACGGCCCGCGTGGACTATTTCCTGGCCGAAAAGGGCCTGAAACCCGATACCGAGGTGATCGATCTGCGAGCGGCCCAGCACAAGACGCCCGAATACCGGGCCCGCGTCGCCAACGGTCGCACGCCTGCGCTGGAGCTGGATGACGGCACCATCCTCTGCGAGACCATGGCGATCTGTCGATACGTCGAGGCGTTGCATCCGGAGCCGGCGCTGTTCGGCGTAACGCCGCTGCAGCAGGGTCAGGTGGAGATGTGGAACCGGATCATGGAGTTCGAAGTGATGGTGCCGATGGCGATGTGCTTCCGGCATACCCACCCGGGCATGAAGCTCGCGGAGGACCAGGTGCCGGAGTGGGGCGAGAAGCAGCGCGTTGCGGCCACCAAGCGGCTCGCCCGGCTCGACAAGGCGCTGGCCGACCAGCTCTTCGTGGCCGGCGATGCGCTCACCGTTGCCGACATCACCGCCTATTGCGCGCTGCGGTTCTTCAAGCTCAGCGGATTCGCGCCGGCGGAGGATCAGCCGCACCTGCAGCGCTGGTACGACTTGATGGCGGAACGGCCGGCGGCTCGTGCCGCCTACGGGGAGAAGACCCGCTAGCCGGGCGGCGGGCCGCTATCGCTAGGGTTCCAGGCGGTCGGCGGTCCAGCCGCCGTCCGTCGCGCAAAAGCGGATCCGGTCGTGCAGGCGATTGTCGCGTCCCTGCCAGAATTCGATCGTCGACGGCCGCAGTCGATAGCCGCCCCAGAAGTCCGGGATCGGGACCGGTTCGTCGCCGAATTGTTCGGCGATGGCGGCGACACGGTCCTCAAGCATGGCCCGCTCGGCGACCGGCCGGGACTGGTGCGAGGCCCAGGCGCCGATCTGACTGCCGCGGGGGCGTTCCCGGAAGTAGGGCTCGGCGTCGGCTTGGGACATCCGGGTGACCGTCCCTTCCAGTCGGACCTGTCGCTGGAGCTTGTCCCACCAGAAGCACAGTGCTGCGGCCGGGTTTTCCGCCAGTTCGCGACCCTTGCGGCTCTCGTGGTTGGTGTAGAAGGCCACGGAGCCCTCGCCGATTTCGCGAACCAGCACGATGCGCGCGGAAGGTTGGCCGCCGGCTGACGTGGTGGCCAGACAGGCCGCGACCGGATCCAGCATGCCGGCGTTCCGGGCATCGTCGATCCAGTGAGCCAGCTGGGTCAGCGGGTTGGCGTCCAGCTGTTGAACGTCCAGGCCGGCCTGTTCGTGAAGCGTGTACTGAGCCATCGCGGCAAGTGATCCGTCGGTTGTGGATTTCCAGGTGCGAAACTATGCCGCAGCAAGCGTCGGCCTGTCCGCCCGATGGCGATCAGGATGCCCGCGCGGGGCGGCCTTGTCGCCGGTCGTCCGGCGCATGACGGTGCGTCTTCTGCCGGTACATGCGGCGGTCGGCCGCGCAGATCAGGTCCTGTTCGTTGTCGCCGTCTCGCGGCGCGATGGCGTGACCGACCGAACCGCGAATGAGGATCGCCGTGCCATTGAAGGTGACCGGACGATCGAACACGGACCGGAAGCGATCCAGCGCGACCTCCGGGTCGCGGTCGCGCAATCCGGCCAGATAGATCGCGAACTCGTCGCCGCCCCAGCGCGCGGCGACATCGCCGCCGTGGCAGAGGCCGACCAGCCGTCTCGCGATCTCGGAGAGCACCGCGTCGCCAGCGCGATGTCCCATGCTGTCGTTGATCTGCTTGAACCCGTCGAGATCGACGAAGACGACGGTAAAGCCCGGGTCGTTGTTCAGCCTGACCCGCTCCAGGCCGTGACGGATGTGTTCGTTGAGCCGGCGCCGGTTCGCCAGGCCGGTCAGGGCATCCTGGCGGGACAGGCGGATCAGGTCGTCGTGATGACGCAGCGCCATGTACAGGCTGAAGGCCAGCGACGCCGCCAGCAACAGTCCGAAGCCGCGTATCAGGCCGACAATGACCGGAATGCGTGGGTCGGAAGCGGGTTGGGCGACGTACTGCCAGTCGTGGTCGGAGACCAGCATCGGATTGTCGCTGTTGTCGAACAGCGCGTCGTCGCCCCAGATCGTGACGTTTTTCGGGTCCCTGACGGCGATGGGCATGCCGCCGAAGCCTGATTCGCTGAACAGGGCGCGGGTCAGGCTGTGAACGTCGATCACCGTGCTCAGCAGCCCCCAGTATTCGCCGTTGCGAAAGATCGGCGCACGATAGATCACGCCCTGACCGCCCTGTGCGAGATCCAGCAGGGGGGACAGCGTCGGCTGGCCGCGCTCGATCGCTTCGCGCACCGCCTCGTACTGGCGCGGTATCCGGCGATAATCGAGGCCGATGGCGGCCCGGTTGGCCTCGACCGGGTAGACGTAGGTCAATACATACCCGACCGCCAGACCGAAATTGCGCACATGGCGGGCTTCGTCATGCAGCAGGGCGAACATTTGCTCGATTTCCGCCGCATCCAGATGGTCCGCGTTGAGCGTGAAGTAGGCGCTCAGGCCACTGCTCAGATGAAGAATGGACGCCAGCTCCGACTCCATCCGTGCCTGGGCCTGGCTGACCGTGACCGCGGCGTCGGTGAATGCGCCCGCGGCCGCCGAGCGCTGGTAGAGCCCCACGCCGGTCTCGGTGATCGCCAGCACCGCGGTGAACAGTGCGATCGCCGCCAGGCGCCACGTGGCTTCGGAGGTGGAGCCACCGCCCAGGCTGGAGAGAACGGAGATCAACCGGGACTGATGCACGCTGGGGTTCGGGTTGCTGGGTGGCTCGAATCGAGGGAGGGCTGGCAGTTGGAGGTATACCGGATCCGACGTGAATATCCGGTGATGTCGATTCGCGCCGCCGGGTTCGCGGGGGACATGACGCCGCCTGGGCGGTCATTGGGCCGTTACCATGCCGGTTGAACCCCAGTCGTCAGGTCCGTGACCATGACCGAAGAACGCGCGCTGCGGATCGACCGCCGCAGCGAGTCCACGATTGCCGAAATACAGAACTGGTCCGCACCGATGCCGGCCAGGGGCGAGGTTCGGCTCCGGGCCCGGTGGTCCAGCCTGAACTACAAGGATGCGCTGGCGGTGACGGGCAAGGGTCGCATCCTGCGCCGGTTCCCGCTCAACGCCGGCGTTGATGTCTCCGGCGTGATCGAGCAGTCGGAGGATCCGCGCTTCCAGGTGGGCGACGACGTGCTGGTCACGGGGCGTGGATTGTCGGAAACGCGCGACGGCGGGCTTGCGACCACGGTCACCGTGCCCGCGGACTCGGTGGTCCATCTGCCATCCGGCCTGTCCCTGCGTCAGGCCATGGAATACGGCACCGCGGGGTTCGCGGCGGGTCTGGCGATCTCCCGCTTGCTGGACAACGGGCAGGCGCCGGAGCTGGGCGCCGTCGCGGTGACGGGCGCGACCGGCGGGGTGGGTTCGTTCGCCATCGCGATACTCAGCCGGCTCGGGTACACGGTGCATGCCATCAGTCGCAAATTCGATGCGGAGGATTACCTCAAGGCGCTCGGCGCGACCGAGGTGATCGCCCTGGACGCGCTGAGGGTCGGGACGCGTCCGCTGGAAACCGAGCGCTATGGCGGGGTGGTCGACAACGTGGGGGGCGACCTGCTGTCGCGGCTGATCCGCGTGACCGCGGCCGAGGGGAATGTCGCGAGCATCGGCATGGCGGGCGGCGTCGAACTGAACACCACGGTGCTGCCTTTCATCCTGCGCGGTGTGACGTTGATCGGCGTGCGTTCCGCCGGATGCCCCATGCCCAGGCGGCGGGACGTCTGGACGCATCTGGCCGGTGACTGGAAGCCGGTGACGATGGACAGCATCCCGATGCGCGAGATCACGCTGGACGAGGTGCCGGGTGCCTGCGACGAGATCCTCGCCGGCGGTCACATCGGTCGCTTTGTCGTCCGGCTGGCGGACTGAACCCGCATGAAAACGGCCATGGACTCAGGGTCCACGGCCGTTGATCGAGGGTCAGGCCCTCAAGGCCCGCCGCGCCGGTGGACGGCGCGAGGACCATGCCTCGGAAGCGTGTTATTCGCCGGCTTCCTCTTCCTGCTCGGCGGATGTCTTGGCAATGGCCGAGAATTCCGCCTTGGTCAGCATTTCGTCATGGTTTTCATCCGCTTCGGTGAAGCGCATGGAGGCGGTGCTGTCTGCCTCGGCTTCCGCCGTGCTGATCATGCCGTCGGCATTCGTGTCCAGTTCCGAGAATTCGGTGTCGGTCTGGCCGGAGATGTCGACGCCAACGCCGACATCGGCGCTCAGGGCGCCACCGGCGGCAGCGGTTCCCGCGAACAGCAAGGCTGCGATGGTTGTGATGTAACGAGTCATTCGTGGACCTCCTGTCTGATGCGTCAGTCATGCGATTTGCTCGCACCATCGCTGGCGCAACCGCTGTGCCAGCTCCAGGGCCCATGATTTCAGTCACTTGGAATGGCCGGGTGGCGCCGATCAGCGACGACACCAGGTGGCATGGGAGAGAAATCCCCACATGATCAGGTGGTTGCCGGCGTCGCCACCTCCCGACAGCGTGGCGCCGGTTCAGCGCAGTTGCTGTTGCAGGGCGACGTATTCGGCACGGGAGAGGCTGCGATCGCGGTCGCGATCGGCGCGCATGAAGTAGCGGCTCACCGTCATGTCGCTGGCGGCTTCCTCCTGCGAGATCTGCCGGTCATCATCGACATCGAGCGCGGCGAACGGAGGGATCGACGCCGGGCCGGGTCCGGCGCGCTGGCTCAGCGTCGGGACGGAAGGTGTGTTGATCTCGCCCAGCTGCGCCTGCGCCGCGGCCGGCAGGCCGAGACATGCGCCGAGGAGAGTCGCCAGAAATGTTCGCATGGTGGTTGCCTTGCTCGAAGTTCCCAGTTTCCGACGCGAAGCGATCCCGGATGTTCCCGGCGCGTTGGTCGATCGCGGTCGGTGTCGTCCGTCCGGACCCCGGCGGTGCGTATACTCCCGCGCCTCGCCCATCCATCGACCACGCCGGCACGGGAGTCCGCTCTGAGTTCCCTGGAATCACAGATTGAGCGCGGCCTCGCGGCATTGTCGTTCACGGCCGAGCCTCGGACGGTCGAGCAGTTTGCGCTGTACCTGAGCGAGTTGACGCGCTGGAACCGCAGTTTCAATCTGACGGCGGTGCGCGATCCGGCGCAGATGGTGACGCATCACTTGCTGGACAGCCTCGTCGTGTTGCCCCATGCGCGCCGGCCGGTGGCCGATATCGGCAGTGGCGCCGGGTTGCCGGGCCTGGCTTGGGCGATCGCGCGGCCAGAACTCGCAATCACCTCGGTGGAATCGGTCGGCAAGAAGGTCCGATTCCAGCGTCACGTGTGTCGCCAGCTCGACTTGTCCAACGTGACGATCGAGCAGGCGCGCGTGGAACACTTTCAAAGCGACACCCGTTTCGCTACCGTCACCTGCCGGGCCTTTACGAGCCTGCAACGTTTTGTCGACCTGACCCGCCACCTGCTTGCACCTGGTGGTCGGTGGGTTGCGATGAAGGGACAGGTTCCCGACGAGGAACTCAAAGCCTTGGACAACAGCGTGAACGTCGAATCGATTCTCCCCCTGACCGTGCCCGGCCTGGATGCCGAGCGCTGTGTCGTCATTCTTTCCGAGGCCGGCTGATGGCGCGCGTCCTGGCGATAGCCAACCAGAAAGGCGGTGTCGGCAAGACGACGACGGCCGTCAATCTCGCTGCCTCGCTGGCGGCGACGAAAAAGCGCGTGCTGCTCGTCGACATCGACGCCCAGGGCAACGCGACCATGGGTGTCGGCGTCAACAAGGACGAGCTGGAGCTGACCGGCTGTGATGTGCTGCTGGGCGAGGCGGCGATCGGCGAGGCGATCGTGACGCCCGCTTCGCTCGGTTTTTCGGTGCTGCCCAGCAACACGGACATGACCGCGGCCGAAGTCGGCCTGCGGCAGCGCAAGGGCGGCGAGAAGGCGCTGGCTCAGGCGCTGGCGGGGATTCAGGATGATTTCGACTATGTTGTCATCGACTGCCCGCCGGCCCTGTCGATGCTGACGGTCAACGCGCTGGTCGCGGCTGACGGCGTGGTCATTCCGATGCAGTGCGAGTACTACGCGCTGGAAGGGCTGTCTGCGCTGCTGGACACGATTCGCAAGGTCCGTGCGGTGCTGAACCCGCGGCTGGAGATCGAGGGGGTACTGAGGACCATGTTCGATCCGCGCAACAATCTGGCGAATGAAGTCTCCGCCCAGCTGCTGGCGCATTTCCCGGACCAGGTGTATCGCACCATCGTCCCGCGCAACGTGCGCCTGGCCGAGGCGCCCAGCCATGGCCTGCCGGCCTTTGAGTACGACAGCCAGTCCAAGGGCGCGCAGGCCTACCTCGCGCTGGCCGGCGAAGTGCTGCGCGGCGGTCGCCGCCGGGCCGCCTGATGGCTGCGAAGAAGAGGGGTCTCGGGCGTGGGCTGGACGCGCTGCTCGCCGGCGGGGTCGAAGTCTCGCGCGAGCAGGCGGAGGCGGAAGGCAGCCTCGAGGACATTGCCGTCGAGTCGATCCGGCCCGGTCGGTTTCAGCCGCGCCGTGAGTTCGACCCGGAGGCGCTGGAAGCGCTGGCGCAGTCGATCCGTGCCCAGGGTGTGATTCAGCCCATCGTCGTGCGCCGAGCCGACGAGGGCTATGAACTGATTGCCGGCGAGCGTCGCTGGCGGGCGGTGCAGATGGTCGGGCTG
>NZ_CAXFCL010000058.1:0-44641 GCF_964000955.1 uncultured Abyssibacter sp. | reverse complement strand
CCGCCGGCGCCGCGGGCGCCCATGTCGGCCAGACCGACGCCGAGGTCGCCCAGGCCCGCGAGCTGGGCACCGACCCCAAGTCGGGCAAGCCCGTCATCGTGCGCATCGGCCGCTATGGACCGTTCGCGCAGATCGGCTCCAAGGACGACGAGGACAAGCCCAAGTTCGCCAGCCTGCGCCCCGGCCAGCGGCTGGACAAGATCACGCTGGACGAGGCGCTGGCGCTGTTCCAGTTGCCGCGCGACATGGGCGAGACACCGGCGGGCGAGGAAATGCAGGTCAACGTCGGTCGCTTCGGCCCCTACGTCCGCTACGGCAAGAAGTTCGCGTCGCTGGGCAAGGAGGATGATCCCTACACGGTGACCCGCGAGCGCTGCCTGGAACTGGTCGCGGCGAAGAAGAAGCTGGACGCCGAACGCGAGATTCACGTCTGGGAAGACGAGGGCATCAAGGTGCTCAACGGTCGCTACGGGCCGTACATCACCGACGGCAAGAAGAACGCGAAGATTCCCAAGGACACGGACCCCAAGTCCCTGACCCTGGAACAGTGCCAGGAACTCATCGCGGCGGCACCTGAACGCAAGAAGCGTGGCGGTCGCCGCGGCGCGGCGAAGCCCAAGAAGACCGGGTGACCACGGGGTTCCGGCTGCGCGACGCGGCCCGCGTGCTCCGTGGCGGCGGGCTGGTGCTGTACCCCACCGAAGGCGTCTGGGGCCTGGGTTGCGACCCGATCAGCCCGGACGCCGTGTTCGCATTGCTGGCGCTCAAGGCCCGCCCTGCCCGCAAGGGCCTGATCCTGATCGCCGACCGCGTCGAACGCCTCGCGCCCTACGTGCGTGATCTGGCCGATATCCCGCCGCCCGACAACAGCCCGACCACCTGGATCGTGCCGGCCAGCGCCGGCTGCCCCTGGTGGCTCACGGGCGGGCGACCAAGCCTGGCCGTGCGGATCACCACGCACCCGATCGCGGCATCGCTTAGCGCCACCTTCGGCGCGGCGCTGGTGTCGACCAGCGCCAATCCCGGTGGCCGGGCGGCGCCCAGACGAGCCACGCAGGTCGACCGGCAAATTCGCGCTGGCGTGGACATCGCATTGGGCGGGCGTACCGGATCGCTGCGCGGCGCCACGCCGATCCGGGTCGCCGGCTCCGGCGAGCTGACGCGGCGAGGACCGACCCATGCCTGAAAATCCGCCGGTGAATTCGACCGCGGTGGAAGCCTTTCTCCGCCAGCTGCAGGCCGACATCTGCTCGGCGCTGGAGACGCTGGAACCCACGGCCCGGTTCGGCAACGATCTCTGGGAACGCGAGGAAGGCGGCGGCGGCAACACCCGGGTACTGGAGGGCGGCGACGCGCTGGAGCGTGCCGGCGTCGCGCTGTCGGTGATTCGCGGCAAGCGTCTGCCCCCGGCCGCCAGCGCGCGCAATCCTGATCTGGCCGGCCGCGGCTTCCGCGCCATGGGCGTGTCGGTGGTCGTGCACCCCCGCAACCCTTACGCGCCCACCTCGCACATGAACGTGCGCTTCCTGATCGCCGAATCGCCGGACGCCGACCCGATCTGGTGGTTCGGCGGCGGCTTCGACCTGACCCCGATCTACGGTTTCGACGAGGATTGCCAGCACTGGCACGCGACCGCCAAGGCGCTTTGCGAACCCTTCGGCGATACCGTCTACGCGCAGTACAAGGCAGCCTGCGACGACTATTTCTACCTGCCGCATCGCGCCGAACCGCGTGGCATCGGCGGCCTGTTCTTCGACGATCTCAACGACTGGGGCTTCGAGAACTGCTTCGCGTTCCAGCAAGCCGTTGGGCGCGGCTACATCGATGCGCTGATGCCGATTCTGGAGCGCCGCCACGGCACCGCCTACGGCCAGCGCGAGCGGGATTTCCAGCTCTACCGGCGTGGCCGCTACGTCGAGTTCAACCTGGTGCACGACCGCGGCACCCTGTTCGGACTGCAATCGGGCGGCCGCACCGAGTCGATTCTGATGTCGATGCCACCGGTGACGGGCTGGCGCTACCGTTACACGCCAGAGCCCGGCTCACCCGAGGCGGCCCTGACGGAGCACTTTCTCGTCCCCAGGTCCTGGATTTAGCCACCATTCGACGTTGGTCGTGTTGCACTGCGGCAGCGGTGCACACAGACTCCCGTCCATGACTCTCACCGAACTCAAGTATCTGGTCGCGCTGGACAGCGAACGCCACTTTGGCCGCGCCGCGGACCGTTCCTTCGTGAGCCAGCCCACGCTGTCGGTGGCGTTGCGCAAGCTGGAGGACGAACTGGGCGTGACGCTGTTCGAGCGCCATCGTGGCGAGGCGAGGCCGACCCCGATCGGGGAGCGCATCATCGCCCAGGCCCGGGTGGTGCTATCCGAGGCCGCCCAGATCGAGCAGCTGGCACGGGCGGGCCAGAACGAGCTTGCCGGGCCTCTGCGCCTGGGCGCGATCTACACGGTTGGCCCGTATCTGCTCCCGTATCTGGTACCGGCCCTGCGCAAGGCGGCGCCCACCATGCCGCTGATCATCGAGGAAAACTTCACGGTCAACCTCATCGAGCAGCTCAAGGCCAACGAGCTGGACGCGATCCTGATCGCGCTGCCCATCGATCAGGCCGGCCTGCAGACCTGGTCGGTCTACGACGAAACCTTCTCCGTCGTGTTGCCATCGGATCATCCCTGGGCAAAGCACGAGACGATTCCGTCGGAGGAACTCGCCGGCGAGCATCTGCTGCTGCTCGGCCCCGGCCACTGTTTCCGAGATCAGGTCGTGGATGCCTGCCCCAACTGCGTCGATCAGGTGCAGGGCCAGCCCAGCCCGCTGACCGGCTCCAGCCTGGAAACCATCCGCCACATGGTCGCCAGCGGCCTCGGCATCACGGTGCTGCCGCAAAGCTCCATCGTCAACCGGCCCGACGAGACGACCATGCTGATCACGCGGCCATTCGATTCACCAGCACCACAGCGACGCATCGCCATCGCGTGGCGCAAGAACTTTCCGCGCCGTCAGGCCATTGTCGCGTTGCACGAGGCGATTCTCGCCAGCGGCATGGCCGGCGTGACCTGGGTGGAGGAACCCGCGCCGTGGGAGGTCAACTCGGCCGCCTGATCACCGAAGCCCGGGGCTGTCGGTTGTGCGAGGCACAGCTGCCCCTGGGCGCGCGTCCGGTGTTCCTGGCGAGACCGGACGCACGTGTCGTGCTGGTCGGTCAGGCGCCGGGCGCGCGCGTACACGCGTCCGGCGTGCCCTGGGACGACCCCTCCGGCGACACGCTGCGCGACTGGCTGGGCATGAGCCGAGACCGGTTCTACAACGACCCGGGGCTGGCCATCCTGCCGACCGGATTCTGCTACCCCGGAAAGGGCCCGTCAGGCGATGCCGCGCCCCGTCCGGAATGCGCGCCAACCTGGCATCCGCGCTTCTTGCAGGCGATGCCGAAGGTCAGCCTGATCGTCACCCTCGGTCGCTACGCGCAGGATCGGTATGTTCACGCCCCGTCCGCCACGCTGAGTGACACGGTTCGGCGCTGGCCCGAACACCTCGATCAGGGCGTGTTTCCGCTCCCGCACCCAAGCCCGCGCAATCGCATCTGGATACGTCGGCGTCCCTGGTTCGAGGCCGAAGTGCTCCCGGCGCTCCGCGGACGGATCCAGGCGCTGCTTGGCGGCGCGAATAGATCAGTGCTTCCCTAACCGTCCAGGGGAAATTCTCCGCCAACCGCCAGACTGGTCTGAGGCTGCGGGAGCATGGGGGCGGCGATTCGGATCTCGTCGCGGATACGCTGCAACGCCGCATTGCCCTGCCGGGCGATCTGGTGCCCCACCGGCTGTTCATCAAAGTTCAATACCAGCCAGTGGCGGGCGGCATCCGACCCGGCCAGCCCGGCGAAGAATGGACCCTCGGCGGCGGCCGGTCCTGCAACCAGGCCCAGCGCCAGCGCGGCGGCCAGTGAACGGCGGGGCATGCGGTCTCTGCGATTGCTCATGGTCTCGTCTCCCTGAGGCTTGGTCGGCTCATGTGCCTGTCCCCAGCAAGACGCGGCAGCGCCCGGAAGCGTCGCAGGCTGCATTCAGAGTGTCGTGGCCTTGGCGTTCGGATCGAGCTTGTCCAGGGTCCGCAACTCGAAGTCCGAGGCATCATGACGTTCGAACAGCTGCTCCGAGGGCTCGCCCCAGACACGGTTGACCATGCGCCCCCGCCGGGCCGCGGGTCGCTCGGCGATCGCATCCGCCCAGCGCTGCACGTGACCGTAGGTCTGCACCTGAAGAAACTCGCCGGCCTCGTAGAGCAGCCCCTTGGCCAGCGCGCCATACCAGGGCCAGGTGGCCATGTCGGCGATGCTGTACTCGTCACCGGCAAGATAGGCATGTTCGGCGAGATGGCGGTCGAGCACGTCGAGCTGTCGCTTCACCTCCATCGCGAAGCGGTTGATCGCGTACTCGATCTTGAACGGCGCGTAGGCGTAGAAATGCCCGAAGCCGCCGCCAAGAAACGGCGCGCTGCCCATCTGCCAGAACAGCCAGTTCATCGCCTCGGTGCGGGCGCGCGGGTCCCGCGGCAAAAACGCATCGAAGCGGTTGGCGAGATGGAGCAGGATCGACCCGGACTCGAAGATGCGCAGCGGGGTTGCGCCGCTACGATCCACCATCACCGGAATCTTCGAGTTCGGGTTGATCTCCACGTAGCCGCTGGAGAACTGATCACCCTCGGTGATGTTGATCAGCCAGGCATCGTATTCGGCGTCGGCATGACCCAGCTCCAGCAGTTCCTCCAGCATGACGGTGACCTTCACCCCGTTCGGCGTGGCCACGGAGTAAAGCTGCAGCGGATGCTTGCCGACCGGCAGGGTCTTCTCATGCGTCGGACCGGCGATCGGTCGGTTGATCTTGGCGAACCGCCCGCCGTTTTCGGCGTCCCAGGTCCAGACCTTCGGTGGGACGTACTCCTCTTGCTGCGACATGCCATCACTCCTTGAACTGCGTAGGTCAGCACGACCATGAACCAGACCGGAACGGACTGCATCCCATCCCGTATCGACGACGGATCTCTTCAGGCGCGGGCGTAGCGCTCGGCGCCGGCCACCCATCGCCGTGACAACACCTCACGGACCGTATCGGTCCGGTCGCCCAGACCGGCGGCCAGTGCCTCGGCCGCACCCAGCAGGTCCGCGTCGCGCACCATGTCGGCGATGCGCAGTCCGATCTCGCCGGTCTGGCGTGTGCCCATCACTTCGCCGGGCCCGCGCAGCTCCAGATCACGCTCGGCGATGCGGAAGCCGTCGGTGGTCTCGCGCATGACCGCCAGACGCGCCTTTGCCAGCTCGGACAGCGGCCCCTGGTACATCAGCACACAATGGCTCAACTCGCTGCCGCGCCCGACCCGGCCGCGCAGCTGATGCAGCTGCGCCAGGCCCAGGCGCTCGGCATTCTCGATCACCATCAGCGAGGCGTTGGGCACGTCCACGCCGACCTCGATCACGGTGGTGGCGACCAGCAGATCGATCTTCCCGGCCTTGAAGTCCGCCATCACCGCCTGCTTGTCGACCGGTTTCATGCGGCCATGAACGAGGCCGACGCGCAGCTCGGGACAGTCGCTCCGCAGGCGCTCGGCCGCCGCCTCCGCCGCCTCGGCATCGAGCTGGTCGGAGGTCTCGACCAGCGTGCAGACCCAGTAGGCCTGCCGCCCCCTTTTGCAGGCGGCGCCGACGCGCTCGATCACCTCGTCGCGACGCTGCTGATCGACGGCGATGGTCGTCACCGGGGTGCGACCCGGCGGGAGTTCGTCCAGCACCGAGGTATCCAGGTCGGCATAGGCCCGCATCGCCAGCGTTCGCGGGATGGGCGTCGCCGTCATCACCAGCTGATGCGGATAGAGATCGGCGCCCTTGTCCAGCAGGGCCAGGCGCTGATGCACGCCGAACCGGTGCTGCTCGTCGACCACGACCAGCGCGAGCTTCGGCAACTGCACCGAGCGCTGGAACAGCGCATGCGTGCCGACCGCCAGCAGCGGATCGCCGGACTCCAGCCGCGCCTCGATCGCGCGACGTTCCTGGGCCTTGCGCGCACCGGACAACAGCAACACCTCGATGCCCAGTGGTTCCAGCCAGCCGGCGAGCGTGCCGGCATGCTGCTCCGCCAGCAGCTCGGTGGGCGCCATCAGCGCAGCCTGACGGCCGGCGCGCACGGCGGCCAGCAACGCCGCGGCGGCAATCACGGTCTTGCCGGCGCCCACATCGCCCTGAACCAGCCGCATCATCGGCGTGTTCTGGTCCAGGTCCCGCGCGATCTCTCCAACCACACGCCGCTGCGCGCCGGTCAGCGAAAAGCCGAGCTGGGCAAGCAGGGGCTTCATCGTCATCGCGTCGAGGCTCAGCGGCGTCGCGCGCAACTGCTCACGGGCCCGACGTTTCAGATCACTGAGGCTGAGCCGATGCGCCAGCAGTTCTTCCAGCGCCAGCCGGCGCTGGGCCGGGTGGTAGCCCGAGGCCAGCAGGGTCACGTCGCTGCCCACCGGCGGGCGGTGCAGCGTCGTGATCGCCGCATGCAGATCCGGATAGGCGCCGACGTCGAGGCCGGCATCCGCCAGCGGATCGTCGATCTGCTCCAGCACCTGATCCAGCGCGCGCCCGATCATCCCGCGCAGCCGGCCCTGGGTGATGCCCTGCGTCAGCGGATAAAGCGGTGTCAGCGTGTCCTCGGTGGCCGTCGCGTCGTCCGGGCCGGACACCAGCTTGTACTCGGGGTGGGCCATCTCCAGACCCACCGGGCCGGCTCTGGCATCGCCGTAGATGCGCACCCACTGACCGGGCACGAACTGCCGCTGCTGCGCCTTCGAGAAATGAAACAGGCGCATGCCCAGCCGTCCGCTGCCATCCGTCAGCGACACCAGCAGCGAACGGCGGCGACCGAACTTGAGATCCGCGCGCTCGACGCGGGCGACCAGTTGCGCCCGAATGCCGGGCGCGAGATCGCCAATGGTCCATAGCCGGGTCCGGTCCTCGTAGCGATTCGGCAGGTGGAACAGCAGATCGGACGCGACCTGCAGCCCGAGCTGCTGCAAGCGCGTCGCCATCGCTTCGCCAACGCCCGGAAACGCCGTCAGCGGCGAGTCCGGTGTCAGCGGCGTGGTACGCGCGGCTCCGATGCGCCCCCGCGAGGTCATGCCTGGCCGCGGCGCTCAGTCCTCAAGCGCGAGGATCGCGTCGGCCTCGACCTGTGCCCCCTTGGGCAGCGCGGACACCTCGACGGCGGCCCGCGCCGGATAGGGTTCGTCGAAGAACTCGGCCATCACCGTGTTCACGGTGGCGAACTGGCTCAGATCGGTCAGGAAGATCGTCAGCTTGACCGCCGACTGCAGGCTGCCACCCGCCGCGCTGGCGACCGCCTGAAGATTGCTGAAAACCTGCCGCGCCTGGGCCTCGAAATCTTCGCTGATCATCGCGCCAGTGGCCGGATCCAGCGGGATCTGACCGGAGATGTAGACCGTGGCGCCGACCTGGACCGCCTGGGAGTAGGTGCCGATGGCCGCCGGCGCCTGATCCGTGCTGATGATGCGTCGCATGACTGCTTCCTTGAGTGGTGTGAGGTGACGCGCGCCGCGTCAGCTGCGCTGCACGCGCTCGACGATATCCAGCCGCCGCAGCCCCCGCATCACCTGGGCGAGGTGAATGCGGTCGCGCACGGTGATGTTGATCCGCATGTCGGCCATCCCGCTGGAGCGATCGGCCATGTTGACGTTCTCGATGCTGGAGCCGGCATCGGCGATCTCGGTGGCCACGGTCGCGAGAAAGCCGCGCTGGTTCGGGCCCTGGATGCGCAGCTCCACGTTGAAGTCGCCCTGTACATCCGGTGACCAGGACAGCGAAACCCAGTCGTGGGGTCCGCCCTTGCGATTCTGGATGCCGGACTTGCAGTCCACGCGATGGATGACGATGCCGCGCCCCATGGACACGTGGCCGCGGATCGGGTCGCCGGGAATCGGATGACAGCAGCGCCCGTACTCGACGATCAATCCCTCGGTGCCCTGGATCGCCAGCGGCGCGACCATCTCGATGGCGCTGCTCTGACCCGCCGGCTCCAGGAACAGGCGGGCGACCAGCGGCGCCAGGCGCCGGCCAAGGCCGATGCTGGCGTACAAATCCTCCATGTCGTCCAGCTCCAGCTTCTGGAGCACGAGATCGGCTCCCTCGCCCTTGAGCACCCGGCCGGCCAGGCCCAGCTCGTCCAGCGACCGCTCCAGCAACCGGCGGCCCAGACGAATCGCCTCGTCGTCGCGCAGGTTCTTCAGATAGCTGCGGATCGACGTTCTCGCCTTGGCGGTCTTGACGAAGTTCAGCCAGGCCGCGTTGGGCCGGGCATGCTTGGCGCCGATGATCTCCACCGTGTCGCCGTTGCGCAGCTGCACCGAGAGTGGAGCCAGATGGTGGTTCACCCGGGTCGCCACGCAATGATTGCCGAGTTCCGTGTGCACGGAATAGGCGAAATCCACCGGCGTCGCACCCCGCGGCAGGCGACGGATCTGGCCCTTGGGCGTGAACACGTAGACCTCGTCGGGGAACAGGTCGATCTTGACGTTCTCCAGGAACTCCAGCGAGTTGCCCGGCGCGTGATCCATCTCCAGCAGACCGGTGAGCCACTCGCGCGCCCGCACCTGCGGCGCCTTGGCGCCGCCGCCGCCCAGCTTGTACTGCCAGTGCGCGGCAATGCCCGACTCGGAGATGTGATGCATGTCCCGCGTGCGGATCTGCACCTCGATCTTGATGCCGCCCGGCCCGACCAGCGTCGTGTGCAACGACTGGTAGCCATTGACCTTGGGCGTGGCGATGAAGTCGTTGAACAGCTCGCCGATCGGCTTGTACACGTGGTGGACGACACCCAGCGCCCGGTAGCAGTCATCGATGCGCTTGACGATGAGGCGGAAGCCGTAGAGGTCCATCACGTCGAGAAAGCGCAGATGCTTGCGGCGCATCTTCAGGTAGATGCTGTACAGATTCTTCTGCCGGCCGACCACGGAGGCGCCAATGCCCTCGTCGCGCAGCGCCTTGGACAGCGTCTGTTCCACTTCCCGGATCAGGTTGCGGCGATTGCCGGACACCTCGGCCACCGCGCGGGCCAGCACGTCGTAGCGCTTGGGGTAGAGGTTGGCGAAGCCGAGGTCCTCCAACTCCACGCGCATGGTGTGAATGCCCAGACGCTGGGCGATCGGCGCGTAGATATCCAGCGTTTCGCGGGCGATCTTGCGCCGCTTGGGATGCGGCATCGACCCCAGTGTGCGCATGTTGTGCAGGCGGTCGGCCAGCTTGACCAGGATCACGCGGATGTCCTGCGTCATCGCCAGCAGCAGCTTGCGGAAGCTTTCGGCCTGCACCTCGGCCTTGGTCTGGAACTGCGCCCGATCCAGCTTGGACACGCCGTCGACCAGCGCGGCGACATCGCGACCGAAGTGATCGGACACCTCGGCCAGCGTGACGTCGGTGTCCTCCACCACGTCGTGGAGAATCGCCGCCATCAGCGTCGTGTGATCCAGGTGCATCTCCGCCAGAATCTTGGCGACGGCGAGCGGATGGTAGATGTAGGCCTCGCCGGACTTGCGGAACTGACCTTCGTGGCGCTCCGCGCCGAACTCGTAGGCGTGACGCACTTCATCCACCTGCTCCTGCGGCAGGTAGGTCTCCAGCACCTCGCACAACGCGTCGATCCCGAACTCGCGGGAGATCCGCTGATTGCGGATGGCATTGTTGAGGCGGGTGAGCATGCAAGCACTATATAAGACCGACGAGCGGTTGGCGCTGGCCGGCGGACACAAAAACGCCCGCGCGAGGCGGGCGTTTCGTTGAATGCGGTGATCAGGCCGTCAGATCAGGACTCCGGTCCCGGATCCAGATTGGCCAGTTCCATCTTCACGCGCGGGATCAGCGGGAGATCCTCTTCGCGCAGCACGTCCTCGCCGACATGGCCCTCGCCGATCTCGCGCAATGCGACCACGGTCGACTTGTCGGTCCCCCACGGAATGCTGGGCTCGGCGCCACGCGCCAGCTGACGGGCGCGCTTGGCGGCCACCAGGGTCAACTGGAACTGGTTCGGAATCTGCTCAAGGCAGTCTTCAACGGTTACTCGTGCCATGGTTCTTCTGCGGGTGACGCTGGAAAAGAGGCGGGATTCTACGCAGATCAGCCCGGTTTGACCAGCGAGCGCGCCAGCTCGCCGACCGGCCCGGCCTCGACCAGCACGCGCCGCAGCCGCGCGGCACGGAACACCGCCACCAGCGAACGGGCCGCGGCGTCAAAATCATCGTTGACGATCACGTAGTCGTATTCCCGCCAGTGCGACATCTCCGCGGCCGCGTCGCGCATTCGCCGCTCGATCACGTCGTCGCTGTCCTGACCCCGCCCGGACAGCCGCGCCCGTAGCGCCTCGGTGGACGGCGGCAGCACGTAGACCAGCACGGCGTCCGGATAGGCCGTCCTGACCTGACGCGCGCCCTGCCAGTCGATGTCGAGCACGACGTCCAGCCCCTGCTCCAACACCGCCAACGTGCGTTCGCGTCCGGTGCCGTAGCGACGGTCGAACACGCGGGCGTGCTCGAGAAAGGCGCCGCGGTCCGCCATGTCGACAAAGGTTTCCTCGCTGACGAAATGATAGTCACGCCCGTCCAGCTCCCCGGGCCGCGATGCGCGCGTGGTGTAGGACACGGAGAACGACACGTCATGCCCGTCCGACGCCAGCTGGTCGATGGCCGCGTGCGTCAGACTCGTCTTCCCGGCTCCCGACGGAGCGGATACGACTATCAGAGATCCCTTCACCAACACTCCCATTGTTCGCCGGATGCGTTGAGCCACCGGACGATGCGTCCTGTCGATTCCGGCCACCCGTGGGCAGCCTGCGTCGCCATTTTAAGGAAACACTGATTGATCCGCGCCGCCAAGTTGACCCCGCTTCAAACTAATTTGCAAAAGACAATCATTCTCATTTGCTTTAAATGAAAAGCCGGATTTTTACAGCATTGCAGGGCGGATGATCGATCCGGCATCGCGCCGAATGATGGCACCCCAAACATGGGACCAATGTCCCATTCAGTGCATAAAATATCAATTTACCCATTTACAACAACGAGTTGCAGGATAACGGCGCGCCGAGACCACCGGCCATCACATCTTTGCATTTCTCCCCCAATCAATCGGCTCCCACATTGCCCGGTGAAATGTGAACCGTTTCAAGATAAGTTCTCCGGCGTCGCGCAATACTGTGGCCCGCGCCTGGGGCGCTCGGCCCGTAAGAAAACTTGCGCATAGGGAGTGTGGGATGATCCGGAGAGGACTGATCGCCGCCGCTGTGATGCTGGCGTGCAGCGTGGTCTCGGCACAGGATGATTTGCTCGACGGGGGATTGCTGGAAGGCGACCTGCTCGACGACTCATCCGAACAGCAGAGCGACGACGGCCTGCTGGGCGGCGACAGCCTGCTGGAAGGCGACGACGATCTGCTGGGCGATTCGGGAGGTCTGCTGGACGGCGATTCCGATCTGCTGAGTGGAGAAGCCCCGGCCGCCACCGAGACGGAACCCACCGAGGTCGCCGAAACCGAACCGGAAAGCGACCAGCTCACCCCCGATCAGATTCATCGACTGCTCTTCGAGGAAGAGGAGTATCCGTCGGCGAACACCTGCGGAAGCTGCCATCCCGTGCAGTTCGAGCAATGGGCCGTGTCACAGCATGCCTACGCGCAGATCTCGCCGGTCTACATGTCGATGCAGCGCACGATCAATGCGCAGACCAGCAGCACCAACGGCGATTTCTGCATTCGCTGCCATACGCAGATCGGCATGAACAAGGGGGAATCCCCGTTCATCTCCAACCTCGACCGCCACCCGGCGTCCAGCGAGGGCATCACCTGCGTGGTCTGCCACCGCCTGAGCCAGCCCTACGGCAAGGTCAGCGGTCGTGTCGCGCTGGAAACCGGCGATCTGACCGCTCCGGTCTACGGCCCCACCGACGGGCGGGTCCTCCAGGCGACGATCGACAACTCCGGCGGCACCCTCACCCCGGACCCTGAAAAGTCGGGCCGCAAGATCCATGGTGGTGTGCGCACCTTTGAATACATTGGCGAATCCGGCTTCTGCGGTGTCTGCCACGACGTGAACCTGTTCAATGGCTTCCGTCTGGAAGAGGCCTTCTCCGACTACAAGCAGTCGCCCGCGGCGGCCGAGGGGACGAGCTGTCAGGACTGCCACATGGGCACGGTGCAGGGCAAGGTCAGCGACTATGCCTATGGCCCGGCGGCGATGATTGGCAGCAAGCCGACCCCGGATCGGAAGCTGACGAACCACTTCTTCGCCGGCCCCGACTATTCCATCGTTCATCCCGGCATCTTCCCGCACAACATCGAGGCGACGAAGCTGGCAACGCCGCGCGACTGGCTGAAGTTCGATCACGAGGCGGGCTGGGGCACGGACGCGTTCGAGGACACCGTGCCGGATGACTTCGAGTTCCCCGAACGCTGGCGTGCGATCGATGACCGTTATGACGCCCGGGCAATTCTCGACGAGCAGTTCGAACGCCTGGAATGGGCACGAACCAAGCGCCTCGAGGTGATGCGCAACGGGTTCGGCCTCAGCGAGGTCGCGATCACGAGCCAGTCCGACCGCAAGCTCAAGTTCGAGCTGGATGTGAAGAACATCATGAACGGCCACAGCGTGCCGACCGGTTTCGATGCCGAACGCGTGATCTGGCTGCATGTGGTCGTCAAGGATGCCGACGGCAAGGTGTTGATGGAGTCGGGTGATCTCGACCCCAACGGCGACGTGCGCGACTCGCATTCCCTCTACGTGCACAACGGCGAACTGCCGCTGGACACGCAGCTGTTCAACATGCAGTCGAAGTTCGTGACCCGGAACGTCCGCGGCGGCGAACGCGAGCAGGTGCTGACGGTGAACTACTCGATCGACCCGCTGCCGTTCATCCGTCCCAGCACGTCGTCCACCATTCTCACCGGGCAGCCGGCGGGCGCCCGCAAGCACCGGCAAGTGCTATCGCCCGGCGCGAAGCGGACGGCGAAGTACCACAGCCCCCTGAACGGCAACGGACCCTACACCGTCTCCGCGGAACTCAAGGCCGCCATGATTCCCGTCAACCTGGTCGCCGAGATCAAGGATGTGGGCTTCGACTACGGCATGAGCCCGCGGGATGTGGCCGACGGTGTGGTGGCCGGGCACATGGTGATCTGGGAGCGCAGGCTGGAGGTTGGAGGCGCAACCGTTGCGCAGGCGGACTCCGACTAGGGCGCGGAACAGGGAACTCGAGACCGGATGATCAGGGGAGTCGACACTGTGGCGGACAAGGCTGCACCAAAAATCATGGCCAGGGCGCTGATGCTGGGGTTGTTGCTGACCACCGGGTCGGCGCTGGCCGCCGGCGGCAGCAGCCGTTTCTCCGACGAACCGGGCGAGTATCTCGACGACGAGGAGTTGCCCAAGCTCACGCCCCCGATCGTGGAGCTGGGCGGCAAATTCCTCGGGCCGGGCAACATTCCGCATGGTTTCCAGCTGCCCGGAGGCGCCGTGTGGCAACCCCAATTCTGGGTTTACGGCACGTTCCGGTCCGCGTTGCAGAGCTTCGACAATGAAGCCGGCACCGGACGCAGCGAGCTGGTCAATCGCCTGGATCTGTTCGGCAACCTGCAGCTCTCCGGCAGCGAGCGGGTGCTCATCGGCATCCGGCCGCTGAACGACGGCGCGAACTTCACCGGCTGGCAATACGACCCGGATCGGCAGGATCCGTACGAGGATCACACCAACGCGGACATCACCACGCTGTTTTTCGAAGGTGACTTCGGCGAGCTGTTCCCTGCCCTGGACCCGACCGACCGGCTGGACCTGGACATCGGCTTCTCCATCGGCCGCCAGCAGATCACCTTTCAGGACGGCTTCCTGATCGACGACCGGCTCGACGCCATCGGCCTGACGCGCAACAACCTGCGCTTTCCGAGCCTTGGCTGGCTCAACAACCTGCGCGTGACCTTCCTCTACGCCTGGGACGAGATCGACCGCGACGACAACGCTCCGGATGACGGCGCGCGACTCTACGGGCTGTTCACGCAGTGGGACACGGTGTTCGGCAACCAGTTCTCCAGCACCTTCGACCTGGACCTGGCAGTCGTCGACGGCACCGAAGGACGCGGCGATCTGTTCGTCGGAGGCTTCAGCGCGGTCCAGCGTTTCGGCCTGATCAACTCGACGATCCGCATCCTGCATTCGGATGACTTCGGCAAGGACGGCCTGGACCTACCCTCCTCGGACAACGGCCAGCTGTACTTCATGGAGTGGTCGCTCACCCCTCACAGGACGCACAACCTGTTCTACGCCAACGCGTTCTGGGGTGAGGACAACTTCTCGTCCGCGGCGCGTGACCCGCTTGCCGGGGGCCCGCTGGGGCGGACCGGCATCACCTTCGCGGCCCGCGGAATCGGTTCGTTCCCGGCTCCGCTGGGCAACCGCACCGACAACGCCTGGGGCGTGGCGATGGGCTACCAGATGTTCTGGAACGCCAATCGCACGCAGCTCATCGTCGAAACCGGTCGCCGGGGCAACCATGAAGTCTCCGACACCGATGCCACGGCGCTGTCGTTCCGGCTGCAGCAGGCGGTCGGCCGGCGCGTGATCCTCCAGTTCGGCGGCTTCGCCTCGGCCGCGGATACGGGACAGGACCAGCAAGGCATCCGCGCCGAGCTGGTGGTGAAGCTCTGATGGACTGGCTGATTGCTCCGGTTACCGTGCAGCTGCTCGGCGCGCTGCTCGTCATCGGCGCCATGCTGCATCTGGCGTTTTCACTGCTGCAGGCACGCCGGGACGCCGTGCAGGCGCGCACGGTTCACGATCAGCGGCTGCGCATACTCGAAAAGGATCTCGCCGGTGCCGCGGCCAGACATCTGCGCGCGGTCCGCGATGCCGAGGGCGGCTGGTCCGGCTCACGGAAATTCCGTGTCGAACGCAAGGTGCCGGAGAGCGACACGGTCACCTCGTTCTACCTGGTGCCGCATGACGGCAAGCCGCTGCCGGCGTTCAAGCCCGGCCAGTTCCTGACGTTCCAGCTGAAACTGCCGGATCGCGCCAAGCCGCTGGTCCGCTGCTATTCGCTGTCCGACAGCCCGAGCGAGACGGACTACTACCGGATTTCGGTCAAGCGCCTGGATCCGCCGCCGAAGAGTCCGGAGGCCCCGCCCGGCCAGTCCTCGACCTTTTTGCACACGCAGGTGCCCGAAGGCGAGATTCTGGACGTCAAGGCCCCCGCGGGGGATTTCTTCCTCGACCTGGAGGAGCGCCGCCCAATCGTGCTGATCGGCGGCGGCGTCGGCATCACGCCGGTGTTCAGCATGCTCAAGGCCGCCTGCGCCGCGGGCTACGACCAGGAGATCTGGTTCTTCAGCGGCGCGCGCTTCGGCGCCGAGCAGATCTACAAGGATGATCTGCGCGCCCTGGAAGCGGCGCACGAGAACGTGCGCATCCGCCTTTGCTACAGCAACCCGACCGACGACGAGAAGCTGGGCGAGCACTTCCATCATCAGGGTTATGTCGGCGTCGAGCTGTTCAAGAAGCTGCTGCCGTCCAACAACTACGTGTTCTACATCTGCGGCCCGCCGCCGATGATGGCCGGTGTCACCGCCGATCTGGCCGAATGGGGTGTGCCCGAAGCCGACATCCGCATGGAAGCGTTCGGACCCGCGTCGATCAAGAAGACCGAACCCGCCCCGGCGGTCGCGGCCGACGCACCCACGTTCTCGGTGGAGTTCGCGCACAGCGGCAAGACCGTGAACTGGTCCGGCGCCGACAGCCTGCTCGAACTGGCGGAAGCCCACGACGTGGTCATCGATTCCGGCTGTCGAGCCGGCAACTGCGGCACCTGCGTGACCGCGGTGCGCTCGGGGGCGGTCGACTACGCCACGCCGCCCGCCGCCGCGCCGGATGCCGGTTCCTGCCTCGTCTGCATCGCCCGCCCCACCTCCAACGTGGTGCTGGACGCCTGACGTCCGCCACGCCCCAATGCCATCGCCCGCCCCGGAGACCCGACCGATGATTCGTTCAACCCTCGCCATCACCATCCTGGCCATCTGCGGATGGGCC
Source organism: uncultured Abyssibacter sp. (assembly GCF_964000955.1). Classification (NCBI taxonomy): domain Bacteria; kingdom Pseudomonadati; phylum Pseudomonadota; class Gammaproteobacteria; order Chromatiales; family Oceanococcaceae; genus Abyssibacter; species uncultured Abyssibacter sp. Next base: position 28,532 of record NZ_CAXFCL010000058.1, on the reverse strand, counting down.
GGCCTGTCGACCGCCCAGGCCCAGGAACTGCGCCTGGACCCCGAGAAGGTCATGGGCCCGACTGCCTGCGGCGACTGCCACGAGGCATCGATCGCGGCCTGGCGCGACACCCACCACTTCTCCACCTTCAAGCAGATGCCGCGCACCGACGAGGCACGCGACATCGCCGACAAGCTCGACATCAAGCGCATCAAGGCCGAGGGCGAATGCGTGTCCTGCCATTTCACGTCGAAGATGGAGGACGGCGAGGTCGACACCATCGCGGGCATCACCTGTGAATCCTGCCACGGCGCCGGCAAGGACTGGATCGAGATCCACAGCGACTTCGGCGGCAAGGACGCCACCGCGGAAACCGAATCGGAGGCGCATCGCAAGGAGCGCTGGGCCAAGTCCGAGGCCGCCGGCATGATCCGTCCCGGCGATCTCTACAAGCTGGCCGAGAACTGCTACCAGTGCCACACCGTGCCCAAGGAAAACCTGGTCAACACCGGCGGACACCCGGCCGGCAGCAACTTCGAACTGGTCGCCTGGAGCCAGGGCGAAGTGCGCCACAACGTCTGGTACAACGACGGCGCGGCCAATGCCGAGGCGTCGCAGAATCGCCAGCGTCTGATGTTCCTGGTCGGTCAGGCCCTGGATCTCGAATACGCGCTGCGCGGTGTCGCCAAGGCGACGCAGAAGGCGCAGTACGCGGTGGAAATGGCCAAGCGCGCCAAGCGTTCGGCACTGCGCATCAAGGCGATTTCGGATGCCGGGGTCAGCATTCCCGAGGTCGGGGCGCTGCTCAAGATCGCCGGCTCGGCGAAAGTGTCACTGAACAACGAAGCGGCACTGACCGCGGCCGCCGATCAGGTCGCCACCCAGGCCAAGGCCATCGCAAGCAAATACGACGGCAGTGAGCTGGCCGCGCTGGACGGCCTGCTGCCGAAGCCGGACGCGTACAAGGGCTCGGTCCACACGCCGTAGTCGTGGCCGAATCCATACTGACAAGGGATTTGCGCGCCGGGAGCGGGCCGGCGCCAGTCTCGTCCATCCCACCGCCGCAGCGCTGGTCGCAGCCCTTTGGCGAGGGCATGGGCGAGCGGGACGTGCAGCGCGTGCTGTCGATGGAGCCCTTCGCCAGCATGGATCCGTCACGGTTCCGGCCGCCGATCACGCTGGAGGGGATCGTCCGCAACGACACCCGCCTGCGACGTCTGACCCGCGGCGAGATCGTCGTTCGCGCCGGTGACTACGGTAACTCCGCCTTTCTGATCGTTCAGGGACGGGTGCGGGTGATTCTGCCCCCCGGCCTGCCGGAAGAGTCCCTGGGCCGCGCAAGCCCGCGCCAGAAGAACTGGCTGCAGGCGCTGGCCCAGCTCTGGAAGAATCCAGGCCACCCCGAGGTGCGGGATGTCTCGCGTTACGTCTCCGAGCCGGAGAAGACGCCCCCGTCGCCCGCCCGGCTGATCGTGCGGGACGCGCAGGGGCAGATGCTCCAGGAGCAGATTCTGACGAGCGCCGGCCACGAGGGCATTCGCATCGGCCGGGGCGCCGACAACGACCTGATCCTCGACGACTCCGCGGCGTCGTCATCGCATGCCCGGCTCCAGGCCACCGAGCTGGGCTGGGAGATCATCGACCTCGGCAGTTCCAACGGCACCTTCGTCAGCGGCGAACGCATCGAACACCATATTCTCGGCGGTGGCGACGAGATCCGGATCGGCCGCAGCCACCTCCGCTTCGTGGGCGAGGGTGATCTCGATCAGACATCGATGCTCAGTACACGAATCCTCAACCCCTCGGCGGTGGACGCCGAGTGGGGCAACACGGTCATCGAGGATGCGGCCCAGGCCGGTGCTGGCCACACATTCGTCCAGGACATCCCGGCGGTGCTGGATCACACGCAGTCCGCGGTACTCAAGACCGGTGACGTGTTCGGCGAGATCGCGGCGCTTGGTCGCACCCAGCGCACTGCGACCGTCTTCGCCGAAGAGGATTCCATCCTGCTGGAAATCCGCTGGCAGGGCCTGCGCGATCTGCGCAAGCGCGACGCCGCGTTCCGCAAGCATGTGGAAGATCTGTACCGGGCCAACAGCCTGATCACCCATCTGCGAGCCACTCCGCTGTTCAGCCATCTGCCAGACGACGTCATCGACGAAATCGCCCGGCAGACCCTGTTCGAGAGCTTTGGCGAATTCGACTGGCACACCAGTTATCAACGCCTGGCCGACCAGCCCGAGGCCCAGCGGCTGAAGATCGAACCCGAAATCGTGCGCGCCGGCGACTATCCTGACGGCCTGTTGCTGATCCGCTCCGGTTTCGCCCGCGTCACGCGCCCCCTGCACAAGGGCCAGCAGACGATCAACTACCTCGGGCGCGGTGCGGCCTTCGGCCTCGACGAGCTGCTGGCCGGCTGGAACGGCGAAGGCCAGTCCACCTACCGCTGCTCGCTGCGCGCGGTGGGGTACGCCGACATCCTGCGCGTGCCGACCCGCGTGATCGAGACCCATGTCCTGCCGAACCTGACCGAGGCGCAGCTCGAGCGCGCGCGGCAGATGCAGGCGGAAACGCTCAAGGACTCGCTGGCGACGTATCGGCCCGGCGGGAACGCGACGCCCACCAACGCGCTGGACGTGCGCCCCAGCGGCGACGATGACGCCCTGGTCGAGACCCTGGTGGACCGTCATCTGATCAACGGCCGCGCGGCCATGCTGATCAACCTGGACCGCTGCGTCCGCTGCGACGCCTGCACCGACGCCTGCGCGGTCGGCCACCAGAACAATCCGCGCTTCAACCGGCACGGGCATCGTCACGACTCGCTGATGATCGCCAATGCCTGCATGCACTGCGCGGACCCGGTGTGCATGATCGGCTGCCCCACCGGGGCGATTCATCGCTCCTCCGAACAGGGACAGGTCGTCATCAACGACGACACCTGCATCGGCTGCGCGACCTGTGCGAACAGTTGTCCCTACGACAACATCCGCATGGTCGAAATCCGCAACAACAGCGGCGAGTTCGTGCAGAACAACGCCACTGGCTCGCCGGTGATGAAGGCGACCAAGTGCGATCTCTGCATCGACCAGCCCGGCGGTCCCGCCTGTCAGCGGGCCTGCCCCCACGACGCGCTGGAGCGCGTGGACATGCGCGATCTGCCGAATCTGCTGGACTGGCTGCACCGATGATGCGCTTCGCGAAGCGGCGCCGGGTCAATCTGACCGCGTGGGCGATCGTCGTGCTGATCGCCGCCGCGCTGTTCGCCGCCGTATCGGCGGGACTGACGCGAGCGCCGTTCTGGACCGGCTGGTTGCTGATAGGCACCGTCGTGTTCCTGAGCCTCTACTCGCAACGCAAGCGCGTGTCGATGCTGCCGATTGGTCGCGCGGCGGTCTGGCTGCAGCTCCACGCCTACACCGGCGCGTTCGCGATCGTCGTCTTCGTCGCCCATACCGGTTTCTCCCTGCCCGACGCGCCGCTGGAATGGCTGCTGTGGCTCAGCTTCGTCGGCACCGCGGGCAGCGGTCTGGCCGGACTCTACTGGTCGCGCACCCTGCCACCGCGACTGGCGGCGACGGACGAGGAACTGCTCTACGAGCGCATCCCCATGTTCTCGGAACGGCTGCGCCGGCGCGCCGAACAACTGGTGATCGCCGCCGCCACGCAAACCGACTCGGTGCTGCTGGGGGACCACTATCGAACCCATCTCGCCGAGCTGTTCATGGCACCGCACTGGCGCTGGCGTCACCTGGGGCCGACGCACTACGTCACCCGGCAACGTGATCGCCTGATCGCGCTGGAGCGTTACCTGTCCGAGGACGAGAAGCCCTTCGCTCGCGAGCTCGCGGACCTCTGTCGCCAGAAGTCGGACCTGGACATGCACTACACCGTGCAGGGCCTGCTCAAGGCATGGCTGTTCGTCCATGTCCCGCTGACCGCGGCGATGCTGCTTCTGGCCTTGCTGCATCTCGTGGCCGCTCACGCATTCGGGGGCACCTGAACGTGACCGAACGGCTTCAGGGATTCGACTACCGCTCCAGCCCCTACCACCGCCCGAATCAGAAATGGGTCTGCGGACGCCTGGCCGACGGCGAATGCTGCCTGAGCGGCCCTGATCCCAAGGGGCGCTGCGGCGCCGGACCGCAGTGCGCACCAGCCCGCGACGGCGATCGCTGGCGTTGCACGCGCGGGCCGCTGCACGGTGGCCCCTGCGACGCCGGACCGCAGTCCGACGGAAGCTGTGGCTGCATCACGCCGCCGTGCCGGCCGCGACGCAGCTGGCGTTATCGCCGCAAGCTCGTGGTGCGCAGCACGATCGCGGCCACGCTCGGGCTGATCATTCTCGGCGTGGCCGGCATCTGGGCCGGGGACATGGTGCAGCCCGGCCATCTGTCAGCCGTCCATTCCACCGTCGCCGACTGCTCGGCCTGCCACAACGCACCGGGCGACAGCGCCTCCGGCTGGCTCGCGGCCGCATTCGGCCAGCATCCCGAGTTCCCGTCCGATACCAGGCACGCCTGCCTGAACTGTCACGATGTCGGGGATGCGCCGTTGTCGCCGCATAGCCTCGCCACGCTGCCAGCGGTGGACGATCAGCAATCGGGCTCGCTGGGACCGTGGCCGGTCGAGCTGAATCGGGCCTTGTTCACGACGCCATCGGCGCCGATCGCCTGTGGCAGCTGTCACGAGGAACACAAGGGCGTGGATGCGGACCTGCGCGACGTCGCGGACAGCCAGTGTCAGGTCTGCCACAGCCAGCGCTTCGTCAGCTTCAACAGCGGGCACCCCGATTTCACCGACTACCCCTATGACCGCAGGACCCGGATCGTCTTCGATCACGCCAGTCATCTGGGCAAGCATTTCAGTGATGAGGCGGAGCAGGCACCATCCAGTTGCTCCGACTGCCATACGACGGCGGCGGACGGCCGGACCATGGAAGTCCGCGACTTCGATCAGAGCTGCGGCGCCTGTCACGCCGGCGACATCGCCGGCGATGCGCTGGCCGGGCCCAAGGGCGTCGCGGGACTGTCCGTTCCCGGACTTGATCTGACCCTGGTCGAGAACATCGGCCAGTGGCCGGAGTTCGCCGACGGCGACCTGACGCCGATGACCGAACTGCTGCTGTCCGGCGATCCCGCCTATGCCGACATTCGCGACACGCTGGCCGATGTCGACCTGCTGGACCTGGAATCCGCGTCCGCGGAAGCGCGCGCCGCCGCGTCCGAACTGGCCTGGCAGTTCAAGGCGCTGGTGCATGCCATCCAGTCCGACGGCAGTCAGGCGCTGGTCACGCGCCTGGAAGCGGCGATGGGACGCACGCTGAGCGCGGACGAACAACGGCGACTGACCGGCCTGCTGCCGGCGACACTGGTCGATGCGGCGCAGACACGGTGGTTCCCGATGCTGGACACCGAGATCGAGGCGCGGGCGTCGGGCAGCGCGCCCGCCACAGAGGCGCTGCGGCCGCCATCCGACGATGACGCGGCGGACGACGAGGGCGGCGACGCGGTCGATGACGACGAATTCGACGCGCTGTTCTCCGATGACGGCGACGAGGGCTTCGGCGACCTGTTCGCGGAGGATTCCGGCGATGACGGCGGTGATCTGTTCGGGGGCGACATCTTCGGAGGCGGCGACGACATCGGCGACCCCTTCGCCGATCCGGAACCCGAGGACTCGGAGCCCGAGGTCGTGACCAAGTCCGACGAGGAGCGGATGGCGCTGGGCGGCTGGTATCTGGACGAATTCCATCTGCGCTATCGCCCGGCCGGCCATGCCGACCCCGTCCTGCGCTCATGGACGGAACTCGCCACCCGCCAGCAGGGCATGGAAGACTGGCTGGACCCGCGAACCCCCGGCGCCTGCACCCAGTGCCACAGCCTGGACGTTGATGCCTCCGGCGCCACCACGGCGCAGTGGCAGGGCAAGCGGGTGGCCCCGACCGAACACCACTTCACCGAATTCGATCACAGCACGCATTTCAGCCTGCTGGGCGACGCCGGCTGCGAGACCTGCCACCAGATCGACAACGAGGCCCCGTACGCGGACAGCTTCGACGATCGGGACCCGCACAACTTCGCCAGCAACTTCGCGCCGCTGAACAAGGCGGTCTGCCTGGACTGCCATCAGCCGGACCAGGCTGGCGCCGACTGCTCGCTATGCCACCGTTACCACGTGGGGGATTTCGAGGCGACGATGCCGCGGACCACGCTGGCCGGTCAGCACTGACCGGCGGCTATTCGACGTTCTGCACCTGTTCGCGCATCTGCTCGATCAGCACCTTCAGCTCGACCGCCGCTCGGGTGACTTCGGTGTCCTGTGACTTGGAACCCAGCGTGTTCGCCTCACGGTTGAGCTCCTGAATCAGGAAATCCAGGCGACGGCCCACCGGTTCCTTGCGCTTGAGAATGGCGCGAATTTCCTGCACATGCGCCTTCAGGCGGTCCAGTTCCTCGGCCGCGTCGGTCCGGTTCAGCAGCAGCAGGAATTCCTGCTCGACCCGGGTCTCGTCCAGTTCGGTCCTGTACTCGGCCAGCCGCTCGCGCAATCGCGTTTCCCATTCGCCCCGCAGTGCCGGTAACCGCTCGGTCACCTGCACGACCAGGGCGTCGATGCCGTCGGCGCGTTCGCGCAGCATGGCATCGATCTTCTCACCCTCACGCTGTCTAGCCTCGGCCAGCGCGTCGAGACCATCATCCAGCGCTTCCAGCGCGGCGGCGTTCAGGACCTCCTGATCCACCTCGACCTGGCGGACCACCCCGGGCCAGGCGAGCACGCGCAGCGGGTCGGGCGCGTGCACGTCCAGCGCCTCCGATACCTGCCGGATGCCGCCAGCCAGGGCGTGCAGCCGGTCGGTGTCGATATCCAGTCGGCCCTGCTCGGTCGCGGAGAGGTCCAGCTTGAGCGAGGCCTCGCACTTGCCGCGCGCGACCCGCTGGCCGATGCGGCTGCGGAACTCCGATTCCAGCGCCCGCATGGGCTCCGGCACGCGAAAGCTCACGTCCAGATAGCGATGGTTGACGGTGCGCAGCTCCCAGACGAGCTGCCCCCAGGCTCCGGTGGTCTGATACCGGGCGAATCCGGTCATGCTCTTGATCATGGGCGCGAGTATCGCAGCCGGACCATCACTTCGGAACCGGTCGGTATACTCCGCGCCCATGAACGACACCTACCAACGCCCCAGCGGGCGCGCGGCCAACCAGCTGCGCAACGTCACCATCACCCGTCAATTCACCAAGCACGCCGAAGGCTCGGTACTCGTGAGCTTCGGCGACACCCGTGTGCTGTGCACCGCCTCGGTGGATGAGCGCGTGCCACCGTGGCTGCGCAACGAGAACCGCGGCTGGGTTACCGCCGAATACGGCATGCTGCCGCGCTCCACCCACGAACGCATGGGCCGCGAGGCCGCCCGGGGCAAGCAGTCGGGCCGCACCCAGGAGATCCAGCGCCTGATCGGTCGCAGCCTGCGCGCCGTGGTCGATCTGGAAGCCCTGGGGCAACGCCAGATCACGCTGGATTGCGATGTCATCCAGGCCGACGGCGGCACCCGGACGGCCGCGATCACCGGTGCCTACGTGGCGCTGGTCGACGCCGTCAACGGCCTGCTCGCCCGGCGTCAGCTCAAGCGCGACCCGATCCACGGCCACGTGGCCGCGGTCTCGGTGGGCATCTGCGGCGGCACCCCGGTGCTGGACCTGGACTACGCGGAAGATTCCACCGCAGAGACCGACATGAACGTCGTCATGAACGACGCCGGCGGCTTCATCGAGGTTCAGGGAACGGCCGAGGGCCATGCCTTTCATCGCGACGAGCTCAACGCTCTGCTGGGACTGGCCGGCGACGGTATCGCGGAACTGGTCGCCGCCCAGCAGGCGGCTCTGGCCAGCGGCTGACGCCGATGACCGATACCACGCCATCGCCAGTGACCGTCGTGCTGGCCACCGGCAATGCCGGCAAGGTCAGGGAAATGCAGGCGATGCTGGCGCCACTGGGATACCGGGTACGTCCGCAGTCGGAGTTCGATTTCGAGCAGCCGCCGGAAACCGGCGAGACCTTCATCGAGAACGCGATCATCAAGGCCCGCGCCGCGGCCGCGGCCACCGGGCTGCCGGCCATCGCCGACGACAGCGGCCTGGAAGTGGCTGCGCTGGGTGGCGCTCCGGGCGTGCGCTCGGCCCGCTACGCGGGCGAGCATGGCGACGATGCCGCCAACAACGCCGCCCTGCTGCAGGCGCTCGACGGGCAGCGGCAGCGCCAGGCCCGGTTCCGCTGCGTCTGCGTGTGCCTGCGCCATGCCTCCGACCCGGCACCGCTGATCGCCCAGGGTGTCTGGCCCGGACGCATCATGACCGAGGCGCGAGGCACGCAGGGATTCGGCTACGACCCGCTGTTCCTGCCGGTGGGCGAGCAGCGCACCGCGGCGGAGCTGCCCGCGGAGGACAAGAACCGGATGAGCCACCGCGGCCAGGCTGTGCAGGCACTGGTCACGCAACTGCGGATCGAGCCGCTGCGGGGATAGCGTCACCATGGCGGCCGAACGCCCGCTCGGGCTTTATGTGCACCTGCCCTGGTGCGTCGCCAAGTGCCCGTATTGCGATTTCAACTCGCATGGCCTGAACGGCCGCCGCATCGACGAGCCCGGCTACACCGACGCGCTGCTGCGGGACCTGCGCTTCGAGCGTGATGCGATCGCGTCACCCAGGCGGATCAGCAGTGTGTTCTTCGGAGGCGGCACGCCCAGTCTGTTCTCGCCCGCCGCCATCGCCCGCGTGCTGCAAGCGGCCGATGAACTGTTCGGCCTGACACCCGATGCCGAAATCACGCTGGAAGCCAACCCGGGCGCCAGCGACGCCGAGCGATTCGCCGGCTACCGGGCCGCCGGGGTCAACCGACTGTCCATCGGCGTTCAAAGCTTTGACGATGCCCATCTGCGACGCCTGGGCCGAATTCACTCCGCCGAGGTCGCGGCGCGGGCATTCGGGCAGGCGCGCACCGCCGGCTTCGACAACATCAATATCGATCTGATGTTCGCGCTGCCGGAACAGGACCTGGAGCAGGCCCTGGCCGACCTGGATCGCGGCATCGGCCTGGCACCGGAGCACCTGTCCTGGTACCAGTTGACGCTGGAGCCTGGCACGGCGTTCGCGCGGCGCCCGCCGCCTCTGCCCGCCGAGGACACGGCCATCGCGATCTGGGAAGCCGGACAAGCGCGACTGGCCGATGCCGGGTACCTGCAATACGAGGTCTCCGCCTACGCGCGACCGGGCCGGCAATGCCGCCACAACCGCACCTACTGGTGCTTTGACGACTATCTGGGAGTCGGAGCCGGCGCGCATGGCATGGTCGGCTGGCAGCGCAGAGCGCGCATCCGACGACCCGGCGCCTACATCGCAGCCGCAGGCACGGCCGACGCGCTGGAGCAAACGCGTTACATTGAGCCGCAGGACCGCACGCTGGAGTTTCTGATGAACGCTCTGCGACTCAACGAGGGCTTCACGATCCCGCAGTTCGAGGCCGCCACCGGCCTGGGTCTCCAGGCCCTGCAACCGGGGCTGGATGCGGCCCTGAGCGTCGGCACGCTGGAGCGGACGGCTCAGCACATCCGCCCGACCGAGCTGGGCCGGCGACATCTCGACACCGTGCTGGCCGGGTTCTGAGCGATGGAAGCGCTCACCGAACATCGCACCCACTGTCCCTACTGCGGGGAACCGATCAGCCTGCTGGTCGACCATACGGGCGGCTCGCAGGAATACGTCGAGGACTGCTTCGTCTGCTGTCAGCCGATCGTCGTGCGCGTCGATGAGTCAGGAGATGGCTATACGCTCCAGGTCGACGTCGAGAATCACTGAGCGAACCGGGCGGAGCACTTTCACGACGCTTCCCCAAGCCCGTGCATCCAATCGGATCACGGCAACGAACACCCTGTACATGGTTTGTCCAACGCATCGCCCGTCGGCGCCCCGGCTCGCGATCGAACAGTACGAGGAGTGTTCGGATCATGAACGACACCGCAGATGTGGTCGACAACGACCAGGCTTTCCGCATTGGGGCCGTTGAACGCGCAACCGGCATTCCCGCCAACACGATTCGTGTCTGGGAACGTCGCTACGGGCTGGTGAAGCCAGCCCGGGACGAGACCGGCACGCGTCTGTATTCGCAACAGGACATCGAGTATCTGGGACAGGTTCGCTCCCTGATCGACGCCGGCGATTCCATCGGCTACATCGCATCACTGGGCAAGACGCTGCTGCCGGCTCGCATCGAGTCGCTGGCGTCCATGCCCAACCGCGGCCTCGCCCGGCGGCGACGGACGGGACTGGCGCCCTTGCTGCTGATCGGGCCGACACTGGCCGAACGCCTCGGCGAGGTCGATCTGCCCGGCTATACCATCCATGCCAGCTATGCCACGCCAGCGGACGCCCGCAAGGCGCAGCTGCCCGGCCACTCGAACGCGATCGCGGTGGTCGAGACCGAGCAGGTCACTCGATCGCTGGCGAACGATCTGGCCATCTGGCGCGATGACGCCAGCCTGACCGCCGTGATCATCGTCTACAGCTACGCCCGCCAATCCGATCTGGCCGCCATTCGCGACCTGGGATTGCTGATTCTCCGCGAGCCCATCGACGCCGAAATGCTTCGTCACGTGCTGCTCACCCGCAAGTACTGGCTGGCGCCCGACGAACAGCCCGGCGACTACCTGTCCGAACCCATTCCGCCGCAGATGTTCACCAAGAAGGAGCTGGTGACGCTGGCGTTGATGCAGACCAGCGTCAGCTGCGAATGCCCGCGCCACCTGGCGGAGCTGCTGATCTCGCTGAGCGCGTTCGAGCGGTACTCGCAGCTCTGCGAGGACCGCTCCACCGAGGACGCCGCGATCCACGCCATGCTGCGGGGCGCCACCGCCCACGCCCGATCCACCATGGAAGCGGCGCTCAAGCGAGTCGTGGATCACGAAAAGATCGACTTGTCGCAACTGCGCTAGGGAGGCACGCAGGCGCCGCCATGTTGGCGCCTGCCGGATCGGGGCCTCATAATCGCCACCCGTTTTTCCGGCATACGATCTGGACATGAACAAGCCCGACAGGCGCCAAGCAGCGCTGGACTACCACGCCAAACCACGGCCGGGAAAACTCGGGATTGCGATTACCAAGCCGTTCACCACTCCCAGCGAGCTGTCGCTGGCGTACTCGCCGGGCGTGGCGGAACCGGTGATCGAGATCGAGAAGAACCCGGATGACGCGTTCAAGTACACGTCCAAGGGCAATCTGGTCGCGGTGATCACCAACGGAACCGCGGTGCTGGGCCTGGGCCGCACGGGTCCGCTGGCCGCCAAGCCGGTGATGGAAGGCAAGGCGGTGCTGTTCAAGAAATTCGCCAATGTCGACGTGTTCGACATCGAGGTCGATGCCCCGGACGCGGATGATTTCATCACGACCGTGCAGCGCATCGCGCCGACCTTCGGCGGTATCAACCTGGAGGATATCGCCGCGCCCGACTGCTTCCATGTCGAGAAGGTGCTGAGCGAGACACTGGATATCCCGGTGTTCCACGATGACCAGCACGGCACGGCGATCATCATCTGCGCCGGGCTGCTCAACGCGCTGGAATACCAGGGCAAGTCGCTGGACAGTGTCCGTATCGTCTGCGTCGGCGCTGGCGCCGCCGGGATCGCCTCGATGAAGCTGCTGCAATCCCTGGGGGCCGCGCCGGGCAACATCGTCATGTGCGACAGCAAGGGTGTGGTGCACACCGGACGCACGGATCTCAACCCGCAGAAGCAGCAGTTCGCGATCGACACCGACCTGCGCACGCTGGACGACGCCATGTCCGGCGCCGACGTGTTCATCGGCGTCTCCGGCCCGGGCCTGGTCTCCCAGGACATGGTGCGTGCCATGGCGCCGAAGCCGGTCGTGTTCGCGCTGGCCAATCCGACACCGGAAATCCTCCCGGAAGAGGCGCACGCGGTGCGGGACGACCTGATCATGGCAACCGGTCGCAGCGACTATCCGAATCAGGTCAACAACGTCCTGTGCTTCCCGTTCCTGTTCCGTGGCGCGCTCGACGTGCGCTCGCGCTCGATCAACCACGACATGCAGATCGCGGCCGTGCACGCCATCGCGGAACTGGCGCGCCAGCCGGTACCGGAGGTCGTCAAGGACGCCTACGACGCCCCCGACCTGAGCTTCGGCCCGAACTACATTCTCCCGACACCGCTGGACCCGCGCCTGTCGGACTACGTCTCGCCAGCAGTGGCCGCGGCGGCCGTGGATTCCGGCGCCGCCCGCGCGGATTACCCTCCGCACTATCCCAAGCGCTAGGGCCGCCCACCCATGCCCCTGGGGGATGCGGCCCATCTGGTCGTCGCCATCCTGGCGATCGGAATGGGGCTGGCGAGCTGGCTGACCGACCCCGCCGACCGCATCAACCGCGCGCTGGCGCTGTGCCTGGTCATCATCGGGCTGCTGCAGGCGCTGGAACCGGCGGTGGCCACCGCCGGACGCGTCTTCTGGACCCTGGTCGGCGAAGTGCTGGAATCCTCGGCCATCCTCGCCGGCATGGAGTGGGGGCGTCGCATCGGCCGCTCCGCGCGCGGGCGACGCGGTGTGGCCGCGCACTGGCTGTTCCGCGTCTCCCAGCTGCTGACCGTGGTGCTGATGGGACTGTCCGCGGGCTACGTGCTGATCGCCCCGGAGCAGGCCACATCCGACGCCGGCGGCCTGATCAAGGTGCGCGGCATCGAGTTCGCCATCTTCGCGCCGGTGCTGGGCTCCGCGCTGACGGCGGCCGGCATCGCCATCGTGCTGCTGCTCACGACGCGGCTGGATTCCACCGACGCGCTGCGCCTGCGGATGCTGTACATGGCCACGCCATTCCTCATCGGCGCGCTGGTCTTCAGCCACTGGGTGGAGCCCTATCTCGTCGCGGTCGGGCTGGTGATCCTGTCGGCATCCTCGGTGCGCTATCTGACGATTCTCGGCCGCCGCGGAGATTTCATGGGCCAGTTCCTGTCACCGCAGGTCGCCCAGGAAGTCCGCGCCCACGGCCTCGACCATCTGCTGGAGCGACGGCGCACCGTGCTCACCGTCGTGGTCGCCGATCTGCGCGGATTTTCCGCCTACGCGCGAGAGCGGGCATCGGACGAGATCTTCGGTTTGCTGGAGTCGTTCTATCAGGCCGTCGGGGACGCGGCACGGGCGCATGGCGGCACGGTCAAGGACCATGCCGGCGATGGCGTCGTGATCCTGGTCGGCGCGCCGTTTCAGGTCACGCATCACGCGCGCCGAGGCATCGAACTCGCCTTCACGCTGCAATCCGCGGTTCGCGACATGCTGATCCGCGACGGTCACGCACCCCGGGTCGGACTCGGCATCGGCCTGGCGACCGGCAGGGTCACGGTTGGCGCGCTACGGGGCGCGGGCCGCCTCGAATACGGTGCGGTGGGGAACCCGGTCGTGCTCGCCGCACGGCTGTGCAACCGCGCCGCCGACGGCGAGATTCTCGCCGACACCCGAACCCGCGACGAAGCCGGTGGCGGGGGCCACTGGACCGCCGTCGACCAGCCACCCGAGACACTGAAAGGATTCCCGCGACCGGTTCCCATTTGCGCCCTGCGCTTGCAAACCGTCGGTGCGAGCGGGGAAACTATTGGGCGCTAACGATTTCCCAAGGGCTCGGTCATGCCCGGAGCGGCCGACGATCGTCGATTCACTGAACGATCGGTTGTTGCGGCGTCCGGCATCACGCGCCTGAACATTTTCAACTCAACTCACGTCACGGGACGCCAGCGACTTCTCTCCGTCGGCTTGCACGGGAGAGATGACATCGCCACCGCCGCGATTCCTCGGGGGGATGATGGCCTGGCCAGCGGGACCGACTGGGAGTAACACAAGCATGAGCAGCGATCCGTATACAGTTACGAGCCCCGACGGCAGTTCAGTCGAACTCCCGCAGGTCGAGGGCACGATGGGCCCGCCGGCGGTGGACGTCCGCAAGCTGTATGCGAGCACCGGAGGCTTCACCTTCGACCCCGGCTTCACCTCCACCTGCTCCTGCGAATCCGCCATCACCTTCATCGATGGCGAAAAGGGCCAGCTGCTCTACCGCGGCTACCGCGCCGACGAGCTGGCGCAGAAGTCCAACTACATGGAAGTCTGCTACCTGCTGCTCAACGGCGAGTTGCCGACCAAGGCGGAATACGACGAGTTCAACGACGCGATTCGCATGCACACCATGCTCAACGAATCGCTCAAGCGCTTCTTCACCGGCTTCCACTACGACGCGCACCCGATGGCGATGCTGTCGTCCATCGTCAGTGGCCTGTCGGCGTTTTATCACGACACCACGAACACGGCCGATCCGGAGCACCGCAAGATCTTCGCGCGGCGCATGATCGCCAAGATCCCGACCATTGCGGCGGCGGCCTACAAGTACTCCATCGGCCAGCCGATGATTTACCCGAAGAACGACCTGGACTACAGCTCGAACTTCCTGCGGATGATGTTCGCGGTGCCCGCCGAGGAATACGAGGTTGACCCGGTCGCCGCGGAAGCCCTGGACGTGCTGCTGATCCTGCATGCCGACCACGAGCAGAACGCGTCCACGTCGACGGTACGCCTGGCCGGCTCCACCGGCTGCAACCCCTACGCGGCCATCTCCTCGGGCATCGCCGCCCTCTGGGGACCGGCGCACGGCGGCGCGAATGAAGCCGTGCTCAAGCAGCTGTCGGCCATTGGCAGCGCCGACAACGTCGACAAGTTCATCGCCAAGGCCAAGGACAAGAACGACCCCTTCCGGCTGATGGGCTTCGGCCACCGCGTGTACAAGAACTTCGACCCGCGCGCGACCGTGATCCGCGAGCACTGCCACAAGGTGCTCAATGCCTACGGCGGCGACGCCGACGGCATGCTGGAACTGGCGATGAAGCTGGAGGAGATCGCGCTGAAGGACGAGTACTTCGTCGAGCGCAAGCTCTATCCGAACGTCGATTTCTACAGCGGCATCATCTACAAGGCCATCGGCATCCCGACCAACATGTTCACGCCGATGTTCGCCATCGGCCGCACGGTCGGCTGGGTCGCCCACTACCTGGAGATGATCTCCGATCCGGGCATGCGCATCGGTCGCCCCCGCCAGATCTACACCGGCGCGACGGAACGTCCGTACACCGATATCGCCGGCCGTTAGGAACACATCCACCAATTCGCGAATCCCGGAATCCGGGATTCGCGCGCTCATCACCATGAAAGCTGTTCTGGAACAGTTGCTGGACGCCCGTGACCTCACGCCGGAGGTCATGACCGCGACCATGCGCGGCATCATGCAGGGTGAGTTCACACCCGCTCAGGTTGCCGGCTTCCTGATCGCCCTGCGCTGCAAGGGCGAGACGGTCAGCGAAATCGCGGCAGCGGCATCGGTCATGCGCGAGCTTGCCACACCGGTCACGCTGCCGGAGTCCGCCCGGGCCCACCTGGTCGACACCTGCGGAACGGGCGGCGATGCCAGCGGCATCTTCAACGTCTCCACCGCGGCGGCGATGGTGGTGGCGGCCGCCGGTGGCCATGTCGCCAAGCATGGCAACCGCTCCGTCTCCAGCCAGTTCGGCAGCGCCGACGTGCTGGAGGCCGCGGGGGTCAGGGTCGATCTCGGCCCCGAGGCGGTCGCGCGCTGCGTGGACGAGCTCGGCGTGGGGTTCATGTTCGCCCCGGGGTACCACTCTGCGATGAAGCACGCGATCGGCCCCCGTCGCGAACTGGGCGTACGCACCGTGTTCAATCTGCTCGGCCCGTTGACCAATCCGGCCAGCGCGCCCTGTCAGGTGATCGGCGTGTTCTCCAGCGCATGGTGCGCACCGATCGCCGAGGTCATGCAACGCCTGGGCAGCGAACATGTGATGGTGGTGCACGGGCAGGATGGCCTGGACGAGATCAGTCCGGTGGAGCCGACCCATGTCGCGGAGCTGCGCATGGGCGAGGTGCGCACCTACAGCATCGAGCCCGCCACCTTCGGGGTGACCGCTCACAGCCTGCAACCGCTACGCGCGGCCTCGGCCGACGAGAGCTACACGATGATCCGTCAGGCGCTGGGCGGCCGCGCGGGCTCGGTCGCCGACATGATCGCGCTGAACGCCGGAGCCGGCATTTATGTCGCCGGGCTCACCAGCACGCTGGCCGATGGCGTGAACCGCGCGCGGGAAGTGCTGACGGCCGGCACCGCGCTGAAGACGCTGGAAAAGCTCGCGTCGCTTTCGCAGTCGCTATCCCCGAACCCATGAGCGACATCCTCGATCGCATCCTGGCCACCAAGCGTGACGAGGTGGCCGCGGCGCAGTCGCGCACGTCGCATGACACGCTGCGCCGACGTGCGGTCGAGGCCGAGCCGCCACGCGGCTTCGCCGACGCGATGCGGGCACGCGTGGAGACACGCCAACCCGCCGTGATCGCCGAACTGAAGAAGGCATCGCCCAGCAAAGGCCTGATTCGCCCGGATTTCGACCCCACCTGGCTGGCCCATCGCTACGCGGCAGGGGGCGCGACCTGTTTGTCCGTGCTCACCGACGTGAACTATTTCCAGGGTGCGCCGGACTATCTGGTGCAGGCCCGGTCCGCCGGCCTGCCGGTCATCCGCAAGGACTTCATCATCGACCCCTACCAGGTGCTGGAGGCACGCGCCTGGGGGGCGGACTGCGTGCTGCTGATCGTCGCGGCACTGGACGACGCCAGTCTGTGCACGCTGGCGGAATCAGCGCTGGAACTGGGCATGGACACCCTGATCGAGGTCCACGACGGCGCCGAACTGGAACGCGCGCTGCGCCTGCCAGCCGAGCTGTGCCCACTGTTGGGCGTCAACAACCGCAACCTGCGCAGCTTCGACGTCGACCTGCAAACCACACTGACCCTGCGGGCATCGGTGCCGGCGGATCGCGTCCTGGTCACGGAAAGCGGCATTCACGACCGCAATGACATCGAGAGAATGCAGGCGGCGGACGTTCACGCCTTTCTGATCGGGGAATCGCTGATGCGCGCCGAGGACCCGGGTGAGGCACTCGCCACACTGCTCGACGCGCCCTTGCGCGCAGGCTAGGCCTCGGCCGACCCCGCCCCGAGCGAATCCCGGGTGTCCTCCGGAACGAAAATCGCGCGTCCCTTCACCCGCACGATGCCGTCCTCCTCCAGCGACTTGAGCACCCGACCCGCCATTTCGCGCGAGCAACCGACGATGCGCGCCAGTTCCTGGCGGCTGATGCGGACAACGCGGCCGTCCTCGACGACTTCATGACCGGGATCGTCGGTCAGGGTCAGCAGGGTGCGGGCGATGCGACCGGCGACATCGACGAACGCCAGATCGGCGGCGCGGCGCGTGGTGTCCCGCAGCCGCTTGGCGAGCTGGTGACCCAGCACGAACATCAGATCAGGATATTTGTGCGCCAGCTCACGGAACGGCTGAAAGCCCAGTTCCGACACCACCGTCGGCTTGCGCGTGCGCGCGATGGCGCTGCGCGACTCCATTTCCGGGAACAGGCTCATCTCGCCGAAGAAGTCGCCGGGGTTCAGGTAGGCCAGGACCATCTCGCGACCATCCTCGTCCTCGAAGATGATGCTGACCGAGCCCTCGAGAATCAGATAAAGCGAGTCCGGCGCATCCCCTTCGTGAAGAATCGTGTGATTCTTCGGGTAGTGCCTGCGATGGGCCGCCATGTGGAACGCCTGGATGGCGGCCTCGCTCCCTTCGTCCAGCTGGTGCAAGCTGGTCATTCCTGTTCAGCGGTCATTCCGCCGCTCCCCGTCCGTTCATGATCAGTATCATAACGCCATGACTGTAAACGTGATGTCAGCCCGCCTAAAACTTTCGGAGGGTGTCACCTGGGTTGGCGAGTCCGGAAGCGGACACGCCATCGTCATCGACGGCTCGCCCGAGGTCGGTGGACGCAACCTCGGAATGCGCCCCATGGAACTGATGCTGCTTGGTGTGGGCAGCTGCAGCGCCATGGACGTGATGCTCATTCTACGCAAGGCGCGGCAGGACGTGACCGACTGTTCAGTGGAGATCAGCGGAACCCGGGCCGAGACCATTCCGCAGGTCTTCACCGACATTCACCTGCGATTCATCGTGGAAGGCCGTGATCTCGCCGAGCGTCATGTCGCGCGCGCGGTCCAGCTGTCGGCGGAGAAATACTGCTCGGCGTCGCTGATGCTGCAGGCCAGCGTGAACATCACCCACGATCACGAGATCCGGTCGGTCTGATGCTCCTGTCTTTCTTCTTTGCCCTGCGTGAAGGTGGTCTCAAGCCCACTGTCACCGAGTTCCTGACCCTGCTGGAGGCGCTCAAGCGCCAGGTCGTGATCTACAGCATCGACGACTTTTACGTGCTGTCACGGGCGGCCCTGGTCAAGGACGAGACCAAGTACGACCGCTTCGATCAGATCTTCGCCGCCTACTGGCATGGCGTGGAAGCGCTGACCGAGGATTTGTTCGCGGAGATTCCGGAAGACTGGCTGCGCAAGCAGGCCGAACTGCACCTGACCGACGAGGACAAGGCCAAGATCGAGGCAATGGGCGGCTTCGAGAAATTGATGGAAGAGTTGCGCAAGCGTCTCGAGGAGCAGGAAAAGCGCCACCAGGGTGGCAACAAGTGGATCGGCACGGCCGGCACGTCACCGTTCGGCGCCTACGGCTTCAATCCCGAGGGGGTGCGCATCGGCCAGCAGGGCGGGCGCAACCGCTCGGCGGTCAAGGTCTGGGACAAGCGCGAGTTCGCCAACCTGGATGACAGCCGCGAGCTGGGCACGCGCAACATCAAGATGGCGTTGCGGCGGCTGCGCCGCTTCGCGCGCGAGGGCGCGGCCGACCAGCTCGACCTGGGTGACACGATCCGCTCCACGGCCAAGAACGGCGGGATGCTGGACATCCGCATGGTGCCCGAGCGCCATAACGCCGTGAAGGTCCTGCTGTTCTTCGACGTGGGCGGCTCCATGGACCCGCACGTCAAGCTCTGCGAGGAATTGTTCTCGGCCGCGCGCACCGAGTTCAAGCACATGGAGTATTTCTACTTCCACAACTTTCTCTACGAGTCGGTGTGGAAGGACAACCTGCGGCGACGCTCGGAAAAGACACCAACGCGCGAGGTCATCCGCACCTACGGACCCGACTACAAGATCATCTTCGTCGGCGACGCGACGATGAGTCCCTACGAGATCGCCTATCCGGGCGGCAGTGTCGAACACTGGAACGAGGAATCCGGCGAAGTCTGGGCACGGCGCCTGCTCGACCACTTCCCCAAGGCCGTGTGGCTCAATCCCGAACCGGAGTCACACTGGGAATACGCACCATCGGTGGCGATGACGCGCACCATTTTCGACGACCGCATGTTCCCGCTGACGATCCAGGGTCTGGAAGACGCCATGCGGCATCTGACTCGAGCGCGCTAACCCACGCTGGGTTCGGCCATCAGCACCGCCAGCACATCGCCGTCGGCGTTGAGCAGCGTCAGACGCCCCTGTTCCAATCGATAGGTTGCCGTCGCCGCCAGGGCCGCGATGAAGGCCTGTTCCTGCTCCATCCCCTGAGCGCAGGCCATTTTTGTCGTGATCAGACGCGAGAATTCCAGTTGCCCCTCGTCGAGGGCATAGCTTCCGGACAGACGATTGCAACCGGCGTGGCCATGGATCCGCTCGTTGCCGGCCTCCAGCACCAGGGTTGCCGGACGGGCCTGGGTATCGATCGAGGTACCGGCCAGCGACACCAGCATCCACGGCGTGCTCGTCAGACTGATGACCGGCGTGTCGGCGACCGGCGTCGCACAGGCGGCCAGCGAGACCAGCGCCGCCAGCAGGGCAGGCAGCCCGCGAAGGCCATGACGAGACCGTGTGGGTCGGTGAGATTTCCTGGTCATGTGCTTGTCCATCCTGCTCCTCGGGTCAGTCAACTGGAGTCCGGCCGGGGGCGGCCCGATGCCCGACTCTCTTCGGCGGGCAGTATACGAAAGCCGGCCGCGCCCGTTGTCCTTGCAAAACGACGCCGGTTGGCGTTCACTGAACGCTCGACCGTACCCCCCACCGAGCCGAGCGCAATGCTTGAGGCCGTTGCCGTTGCCAACTATTTCATCGCCCAGGCGGCCAGTGAGCGATTGCGTGATCTGAACCCGCCGAAGCTGCATGAATTGACCTATTGCGCCCACGGCTGGCATCTGGCGATGGTGGGCAAATCACTGGTGGATGGTCATATCGTCGCCACGGTGGACGGCCCCCGCGTCGCCACCCTGCAAGAACATCTCAGCGGAACCAAGCGGGTGCTCGAGCCACTGGTCGTTCGCCGCAATGACCCCGCCTCCGGCAAGATGATCGAACTGACACCGCACCCCCAGGCTGCCGATGAAAGTACGCGACGCGTGCTGAACATAACCTGGAAGGCCTACGGCAAACTCTCCGGGTATGACCTGTCACTGGTCACCCGCGAGCAGGGCGGGCCCTGGGATCTGCTCTGGAACGATCCGGATCGCAACACCGACGCCGTGAAGATTCCGAACGAAACCATCCGGCTCTGGTTCCGCCAGCTCGCCGAGCGCAACCGCAAGGTCACGTCGGCGAAGTCGGTCAAGGACACGCAGCGCATCCTGGTCACCCCCAACCGCGACGGCGTGACCTCGGCCTGATCCGCCCCGGCCGGCATCATCGCCGGAGCAACGCCGTTTCAGCCTAGAAGAACGCCTGAACGATGAGGCTGATGGTGTCTTCCTGCGCCAGCGCCGAGCTGAACGACTGCTCGGGAACCGAATCGGGCACGTTGCTCAGCGCCCGGGCCTGCAATGACACCTTGAATGACGAGCCGATGCGGCGCTCGGCCTCGAGCAGATACCCCACCGTCGTCTCATCGAGACTGCGAATCGCTCCGGCGAGAATCGCGGTACCGGCCACGTCGTTGAAAGCGAAACGCGTGCCCACGAAGACTTCGCGGTCGAACAGGTCCTGAGTCTCGGCGAATCGCTGGTCGTAGAGATACTCGGACAGCAGGCCGAGATCGACTGACGAACCGAAGATGCCGTAGAGCGTGTGCTCGAAACCCGACACGAATGCCGTCGTCCACTCACCCAGCTGCCGACGGCGGGTCGCCTCCAGCTTCAGCGCGGTGGCGCCCAGAATCCACTGCGCATCCAGCGCGTACTGCTCGATCTGGTCGTAATGCGGGATCAACTCCAGCGACGCGCGCACCTCCTGCTCGAACTCCTCGTCGGTGGGCGCCAGACCGGCCTGCTGCGCCAGCATGACCAGCACCGCATCCAGCGGCGCCAGACCGGTCAGCATCGGATCGGTGATCACCGACATCAGGTCACAATTGGCCTGCGTCCCGGTCCCGTCGAACCCGCTGCCCTGGCGCAGACAGGGCACCAGCCGCGGGTCCCGCGCGGTCCCCTTGAATGCGCTCAACCCGATGTCGACCGAGCCCAGCGTATGCCGCCAGCGGAACGCAAAGTCATCGTGATCATCGCCGCGATGGGAGTCGTAGCGCGCGGCGTTCTGGTTGATGTTCAGCGGAAAAGCGGGGCGGCCATCCTCGCCGGGGAAGGTCCGCTCACGAAAGACCGGCAGCCAGAACAGATCCCAGGTTCCGAAATCCGAGATCCATGCGACATTGACCATCGGCTGGCCGAGCTTGTCCTCGTTGTCGATGTCCTCGACAAAGTCGATCTGGTTGATGACGTCAACCAGATGGCGTGACTCGGTCACGCCCCAGAACACCTTGCGAATCCCCAGCCGAACCTCGTAGTCACGCGCGGCGTGGACGAAGCTCAGCTCGCGAATGTCGGCATGCGTACGCTCATCGTCATCGGAATCCACGCGACCGAAAATGACACCGGACAGCAACTGGTCACCGCGATTCCACTCCCGGAAGAATTCCACCGTCAGCGCGGTTGAGCTTTGCCGGTCGGGCCGCTCGGGGAGCTCGGGTTCCTGTGGAAATTCGCGAAGCTCCAGCTCCAGTGTGGTGTAGATGTCTCCATCCGCGGCGCTCGCCACTCCCCAGACCGACGACGCCACGACCATGGCTGCGATGGTTGATCGCATCACGCACCCCTTTACATACCGATTGGTATGATCCTACGCGTCGGGTGTGGACGCAAGCCTGGACTGAACGCTGTGAATCTTGTCGGCCAGGGTCTGGGGCCGGTCGGTTCGGGTGCCGACCTTCAGCGTCGTGAATATCCTTGGCGCACCCTCGTCGTGCACGGCCTCGTGACAGGCCTTGAGCGCGTTCATCACCACGTCCCAGTCCCCTTCCACGTTGGTGCCATAGGCGTGCATCTGCGGATCCAGCCCCGCCTGCCGCAGCACACGCTGGCAGGTGGCGACGTAGGGTGACACGGACACTCCGACGCCGATCGGGACCAGGCAGATTTCAACACTGACATGCATGCGACCACTCCTTCGACCGTTGAAGCCGGCCAGCCTGACAGGCCGTCCCACCGCCCACAATCCGTCGGCGGCGGGGAGCGGAAACCGCCCGACGTGGTCTGAGCGATAATGCCGGTTCATCTTTCGGAGTCACGTCCCATGCAGCGCCTGCTCATCCTGACCCTGACCGCCCTGATCACCGCCTGCGCCACCTCGCCGCTGGGGCGCTCGCAACTCCAGCTGTTTCCGGAGTCGCAGATGGCGGAAATGGGCGCCGCCGCGTTCCAGGACATGAAACAAGAGCAGCCGCTGGAAACATCGAGCCGGACCAACGGCTATGTGACCTGTGTTGCCCGGGCGATCACGGCCGAGCTGCCGGACCAGCGCCCCTGGGAAGTACAGGTATTCAAGGATGACTCGGCCAACGCCTTCGCGTTGCCCGGCGGCAAGATCGGCGTGCACACGGGGCTGCTCGACATCGCCGAGAACCAGGACCAGCTCGCCACCGTCATCGGTCACGAAGTGGCGCACGTGCTCGCCAATCACGCCAATGAGCGCGTGTCGACCAGCTACATCGCCAGCGCCGGCCTGCAGCTCGCCCAGGTGGCGGCGGGGGAACCCACGCCGGCCAAGCAGCAGCTCTTCGGCCTGCTCGGACTCGGCGCTCAGGTCGGCGTGCTGCTGCCGTTCTCGCGAACCCAGGAATCCGAGGCCGACCTGCTGGGACTGGACCTGATGGCCAAGGCCGGGTTCGACCCGCGCGCGAGCATCCCGCTGTGGCAGAACATGGGCAAGTCAGGTGGCGGCAATCCGCCCGAGTTTCTCTCCACGCACCCCTCGCACCAGACCCGCATCAGCGACCTGTCCAAGCGCCTGCAGGTCGCGATGCCGCTGTACGAACAGGCCAAACGCGCCGGCAAGCGACCGAATTGCGGCTGACCACCGCGCCGATACGGTCCTACTCGCCGGTGACCGGACCGAATACCTCGGGCGTCAGCGCGATCTCGGTGCCGGGCAGCCGCAGCCGCCGCTTGAGCGCGAGATCGAACAGCCAGGGGTTGTAGGCGTACAGCTCGCGCAGCGGCGCCACATCATCCCGCTCGATGAAGCCGGCCCAGACCAGTTCGTCCAGCCAGATGTTGGTGTTGATCGCCGGATAGGGGTAGGCGCTGGCGTAGCGCAACCGATCGAACAGGTCGACCTGCTGCAACAGGCCGTTGAGCAGGGCCGATACGGTGTCAGGACGCCCAAGACCGTCGACCAGGATGTACAGGCGTTCCTGCTGCTCCGAGGCGCGTAACGTGCGCAGACAGGCCTGCCAGCGCTCGACATCGGCCCGCAGACAGCCCAGCAGGAACACCATCTGTCCGGCTGCGGCGTGCGATGCCGCGAGCTTCAGCGCCGGCCCCGGATCCTCCAGCGGGGTCAGATCGATCCACAACCGGTCCGGCTCCGGATCGCCGCCGGCGAGCGTCAGGCCATGAATCCATCGGTCCTTGCCGACGGGGCCCTGCGCCACCGGTATCCACCGCGCCGGCCATCCCGCGCTGTCATCGGTTTGCTCGGTCAACACCACCAGTTCGATGTCGCGAGACGGCAGATCGGTCAGCGCCCGCAGTCGATCCACGTAGGCGGGCCGCCATCGCGTCGAATCGCTCACGCCGGTCGCGTCCGCCCAGATGGCGGCCCGAAGCCTGGCGAACCAGCCCGAATCGGGCTGCCGACGCACGAGGTAGGCGCCATGGTCGACAATGTGATCCGGCATGTCGGCGAAGGTCTCGGCGAGCAGCTCCCTGGCGGGTTCGCTCATGGCCCAGTCGGCGGCCCGGGGCGTCTGCGACGCACGTCCGGGATGCCCCAGCCAGTCATCCACGCATCCCGTCAGCCAGATGCCGGCCACGCAAGCCAGCGCGAGACCACCGCAACCATGCAAACCCCGGCGCCCGCGCACGTCTACGCGTCCACCGGGCGATGCTTCTTGGAGCGGTAGTAGGCGCTGATATCCGCCAGCGAATACTGCGGCTGCCAGCGGTAGGCGCTGGCGAACGCGCTGCCGTCGAGCACGACCGGATACTTGAAGAAGTTGATCAGGTAGGGCGGGAAGGAGCTCCAGCCCATGCTTTCCGCGATGCGCCGGGGCAGGGAGGGGGGCAGCGACGGCAGTGGCAGGATGCGGCAGTCGCAGGCCCGCAGAAAGTCCTGATAGGCGACCCAGTCGCTCGGTGCGACGTTGAAGACGCCCTTGCCCCTCCGCTCGAAGGCCGCCACGACTGCGTCGGCCATGTCCTCGACATGCAGAAACTGCATGATCGGAGAAAAGCCGATCAGGGCCGGCGCAAGCCGTCGCGACAGCAGTCTCGACATGGAATTGCGCACGCCCGGACCCACGATGTTGCACGGCCGGAGAATCGTGATGTGCAGCTTGGGGCTCCGCCAAAGGTAGATCTGGGCGAGGTTTTCGAGTTCCACCGCGTCGACCAGGTCCATGGTCAGTTCGCTGGCCTTGAGCGGCGCCGTCTCGCGCAGCGGCGCCGGGTTGTAGGCATCCGCCCCGTAGACGAAGTGCGTGGAATGCACGACGACCTTGCCCACGTTGTACTTCTCCGCCAGGTCGAACAGGCGGCGTGTACCCAGCACGTTGTCGTTGTAGCGACGGAACCGGCTGTACTCGTTGGTCAGGATGCGACCGAGGTGGATCACCCCGTCGATGGCGTGATCCCGGAAGATGTCCTCGAACCGGCGCTTGCGCAGATCCACCTGATAGCTCGGAATATGCGCATCGGTGTGAACCGCATGGCGAAAATCCACGGCGATGACCTGATGGCGGTCCATCAGGCGCGCCATCACGCGCCGGCCCAGCGAACCACCGGCGCCGGTGACCAGGATCGTCTTGGGCTTGATGCGCGACGGACTCATCGGTAGATCGACGTCCGCTGGCTCAGCCCCCGCTGGATCAGCTCGTGAATCGCTGCCTTGACCTGCTCGATCCTGGGCTCGATGTCGTACTCGTGTTCGCAGTTGTCTTCGAACACCATCGGCTTGCCGATATGCAGGCTGACGCGGGCGGGCAGCGGGAACAGCGGACCGAGCGGGATGTACGGCAGACCCAGCCGATGGGCGATGGGCTTGAGATCGGAAAACGACGGCATGGTCTCCTCGCACCCGACAATGCCAACAGGAACGATGGGCGTGCGATAGCGCATCGCCAGGTGCATGAAGCCGGCACCGAAACGTTGCAGCTGGTAGCGCTTGTGCCAGACCTTCCCGGAGCCGCGGATGCCTTCCGGAAACACGATGATCGCCTCCTCGTGCTCCAGCATCGCACCGCAGTTGACGGGGTCACCGACCACCGCGCCCAGCCCGTTCATGAAGTTGCCCAGGAACGGCACCGTCGGGAAGAAGCGCTCGATCATCGCCCGGGGTGCCCGCGGGCCCGCGGGATTGCGGGCCATCGCCACGCCGAGCATGACGCCGTCCAGCGGCAACTGGCCACTGTGGTTCGGCACCATCATCACGCGGCCACTCGCGGGGATGTTCTCCAGCCCCTCGGCGGTCACGCGAAAATAGTGATCGTATAGCCAGCCTGCGCCAGCCAGCGTCAGCGCGGCCGTCGAACGGTTGTAACCCCACGGATCGAATCCGAACGACCCGAGCGTCTTCTCGAACCGGTCAACGGTTTCGCGAGTGTCCGGGCCGACCAGATGGTCGGCCAACCATTGGCTAATCGCCATGGGCTGCGTCTATCCTCCGTTCGCACACGGTCTCCAGTCGCGGCCCGGGCACAATCACCTGCGTCGTCGCCGCACGCCGAAGATAAGCGGGAGCAGAGCCAACGTCCAGGCACCGGAACCGCCACCATCGGAACCACCGCCGCCGGAGGTGTTCGGGGTGGCCTGTGCCTCCAGCACATACGCGCCCGTCACGGACTGATCGAAGCCCCTGATCTCCAGGTAGTACGTACCCCGATCCAGCGTGGTTTCAATGCGGAAGTTGCGCTCGACACCCAGCACGATGTCGTCGTTCTCGGTGATCAGCACACCGAAGCTGTCCAGCAAGGTGCCATAGGTATCCGTGTCGCCAGTGGTCTCCAGGCGGACATCAGAGCGCTCGGACAGGAAGAACTCGAAGTAATCCAGGTCGCCGGAGGTGTTGATCGTCCCCTCGGTCGTGGACACCGTGGCCCCGACATCGATGTCGGTGGCGCCCTGTCGCCTGTCGGCGTGCAGGTCCGTTCCAGGGTCTCCGGTCACGATGATCCTGATGGTGCCGACATCGGTCCCGCCCTGACCATCGCTGATGGTGTAGCTGAACTCCTCCGTCTGCTGCTGGGACGGCGGCAGGTCGGCGATATCGCCTCCAGGGGTGTAGGCCAGCGCGCCGTTGCCGTCGACTTGCAGGGCCGAACCACCGGGCGTCGTCACGGATGTCCCGACGTTGCCGGCGGCGCCCTCCAGGGCAACCACGGTCAGCGAATCACCGTCGGCATCGGAATCGGCGCCCGATCCGTTGTCGACCAGCACGTTCCCGCTCAGCGTGGCCGTGGACAGCACGCTGAATCCATCGGTCTGGGCCCGAGGCGGGCGATCGCCATTCGCACCGATGACCTCCGCTTCGAAAGAGGTTCGTGCAGTAAACAACCCATCCGAGACAATCACTGTTATATCCGCGCGACCAGCATTCACACCGTCCGGCGTCACCTCGACGGCGCGAGCGCCGGTATTGCCCGTGAAGACGACATTCTGAACCGGCACCAACGCCGGATTGTCGGTCAGCGCGGACAAGGTCAGCATGCTGTCCGGCGTGGAGCGCGAATTGTCGGTCACGGTGAAATTCACCGCGCCAGTGGACTGTCCGGACTGAATGACCTGGTCGGAGATCGCGCTGATCTCCGGAGGCGTGTCCGCGGCGTGAGCATCCGGGCAGCCGACGCCCGCGGCCAGCGTCCAGCCGATGTCATCGAACAGGCAGGTGGTCATGTCCACGCCGGCGTTGCTCGCCACGTCGGAGGAGGCGAATGGCTCCATCAGCAGACTGGGCGTGGCCTGCGTGTCCCAGTGACTGCCGCTGGAGCCGGTATCGAAGGGATCCGGCGTGAACAGCAGCGGGCGGCCCGCCGCATCGGCGCCGTTGCCGACATTCAGGCCCTGGCCCGTGGCGCCGGCGATGGACTGGGTCCCGTCAAAGCCGACGCCGCGATCGTTGACGATGGACTGTCCGCGCTGGGCCTGGTCCATGTCATCCCAGTAACGATTCTGTGAGTTGTCGAACACGAGCCGGTCAAACGCGAGAAACTGCGGATCGGCCAGGTTGGCACCGTCCTCGTCAATCCCGGAGAAGAAGCCAAGCCCGTGACCGAACTCGTGCATCACGACGTTGTAGAAATCCAGATCGCCCTGGGCGTTGTGATCGAAGCCGTAGTAGAACTGCGTGCCGCTCAGGCAGTTCGGGTCGGTATCCACCGCGCCATTGAATTGCGCGGAAATGTCGGCAACTCCCGGATCCAGATCACTTCCCGCCAGTGCGTTCGCCAGTGCTATCGGGTAAAACGTGTCGGCAACCGGCGCATTGGGAAAATCGGCGAGAAAACCGTTGGGGCCCGCCGCACCCAGCGTTCCGGAATTCGAGTCGCAGTCCTCATCCGGAAACGGCTCGAAATTGGCCTCAACGATGATCTCGACATCGCTTTGCAGCAGCGCCCCCCACTGTTCCGCCGCGGCTCGAAACACATTGAGGCGAGCCTCGCCGAGCGTTGTCGCGTTGTTTCCGCCGACGGACGTAAACGGCCTCGGGTCATTGAAGCCTTCGCCCGCCGGGTCGGTCGGAACGATGGTAATGGTGGCGGCATGCAAGACGCCGGTCGCGACGAGAGCCGCGGCCGCAACAAACAACCTAGTCGTCATTGGCCGTCTCCTCGTACTCCAGCGACCCGTCTTCGGCCTTCTCCGCATTCAGCGTGCGGCTTGTCGGATTCTTGGGCCGCATGACGGTCACGCCATCCGGGCGAGTCTCGAACGAATATTTGGGTGATGAACGGTCGCGCTCGGCGGCGTCGGATTTCTGATCGGTGGGCGGAACCGTCAATTCCCCTGTTTCGGGGTCGATGTAGGCACGTTGCGCCGCCGCCTGCCCGGTCCCGGCATCCGCACTCGCCGCATCTTCAGCCGCGGG
>NZ_CAXFCL010000057.1:0-2054 GCF_964000955.1 uncultured Abyssibacter sp. | reverse complement strand
TGGCGCTCGGTAGCGCCGATGAGGCGGCTGAGTTCGCGCCGTTGCAGCAACAGCTTGCGGGTGCGGTCGGGCTTGGCCAGCACGTGGGTGGACGCCGAGGTCAGCGGGTTGATGTGCGCGCCCAGCAGCCAGGCCTCGCCATTCTTGATGTAGACGTACGCCTCGGCCACCTGGGCACGACCTTCGCGCAGGGCCTTGACCTCCCAGCCGTCGAGAACCATGCCGGCCTCGAAGCGCTCTTCGATGTGATAGTCGTGCCGTGCACGGCGGTTCACGGCGATCTGGCGATCGCTCAACTTGGATTTGCTCTTCTTGCTCACGCCCAGGATTATACGTGCCCGCGGCGGTGGTCCGTTGTGGCGATCGCGCGATGCGCTGTTGGCCGACAGGCCGGACGGGCCGCGATCCGGAGCCAGATCTTGAATGGGGGAGAAGAATGCCGCTGAGGTCGTCACCTTACGGCTATTGGAGTTCGCCGAGCCGATTCGTCCTGGCGGTGCTGGGCATCGTGATCGGGTTGGGCAATCTCTGGCGGCTGCCGGCGCTTGTTGCCGACCATGGTGGTTCCGCGTTTCTCGTCATCTATCTGATCAGCCTGTTCGGGATGGCGTCTCCGCTGTTGATCAACGAGTGGCTGCTGGGTCGCTGGATGCGCTCGAATATCGTCTGGGGCATCCAGCACCTGTCCAGGGTCGGGAATGTCGCCCGCGGCTGGCAATTCTTCGGCTGGACGGCGCTGATCGCCGCGGGCCTGGTGCTGTCGTACTACGCGGTCATCGCCGGCTGGACGCTGGCCTATGCGATTCGGGCCGGCGCCGGCGTGTTCGCGGATGCGCAGGCCAGCGCGATTCGCGGCCAGTTCCTGGCCCTGGCCGGGGACCCGGAGCGCAGCCTGGCCTGGCACACCATCTTCATGGTGATCGTCACCATCATCGTCGCCCACGGCCCCCGGGTAGGGCTGGAGCGCGCGGCCAGCCTGCTGGTTCCGACCGCGATGGCGCTGGTGGTCGTGCTGTTCCTGCTCGCGGCCAGCACCGGGCATCTCGACGAGGCGGCCGGGCAGCTGCTGGGCTTCCGTCCGGGCGAACTGGGGCTGACTGGCGTGCTGTCGGCGATTTCGCAATCGTTCTACACGCTGAGCCTGGGGGTCGGGGTGATGATGGCCTACGGGGTCTTCATGCCGGCCAATGCGCCGGTGGTGCGGTCGGCCTGCGCGGTGCTGATCGGCGACACGGTGTTCATGCTCGTGGGCGGCATGGCCATCTACGCGATGGTGCTCGCCGCCGGTGAAACGCCGCGATCCGGCGTGCCGCTGCTGTTTCAGCAGGTGCCGCAGGCCTTCGGCGAACTGGGTGTGGTGTCGACGCTGGCGGTCTTCGTCCTGCTCGCGATCTTGACGCTGACCTCGGCGATCGGCCTGCTGGAGCCGATTGTGCTGCGCGGGATGGAACGCTTCGGGATCACCCGGGTCTTCGCCGCAACCGCCTGCGGGATGCTGATCTGGCTGGTCGGCCTGATGACCATTCTCTCGTTCAACGTGCTCGCCGAGCTGGCGCCGGGTGGACGCACGATCGCCGAGTGGCTGCTAACCCTGACCGGCAGCGTGCTGTTCCCGCTGACCACGCTGGGTCTCTGCATCTACGTGAGCCGTATGCTGCCCAAGGCGCTGGTGGCCGATCTGTGGGGCGCCGAGCTGACGGACCGGCGCTATCGCATCTGGCATTGGATGATGCGCTACCCGGCGCGCATCGGCATCATCATCGTGCTGATCGATGCGCTGGGCATCGGGCAGCGACTCGTTTCCCTGTGGACCCAACCGTGAGTTCGACCGATCTCGTCGCCATTGAAGTGGCCTACGCCCTGCCGCATCGGCAGGCCCTGCTGCGGCTGGATGTGCCCGCTGGCACGACGGTGGAGGAGGCGATCCGGCGCTCGGGGCTCCCGGAGCAGTTTCCGGAGATCGATCCGGGCAGCGCGAAGACGGGCATCTTCGGCAAGCAGGTGCCGGGTTCCACGGAGGTCAAGCCCGGGGATCGGGTCGAGATCTACCGACC
>NZ_CAXFCL010000056.1:0-12093 GCF_964000955.1 uncultured Abyssibacter sp. | reverse complement strand
GGGATCTGCGTCTGAATGTCGGCCACAGCGTTCGCTTCGCCAATGAATGTCGCGAGCAGGCCGCCGGCGACATCACCATCATGACCAACCTGATGGAGGCGCGGCTGATCGCCGGCGACGTCAAGCTCCATCTGGACATGCAGCGCCAGACCGCGCCGGACAAGATCTGGCCGACCGAGCGGTTCTTCACCGCCAAGCAGAACGAGCAGCTCGCCCGCCACGCCAAGTTCGACGATTCGGGCTACAAGCTCGAACCGAACGTGAAGGAAAGCCCGGGCGGGCTGCGCGATATCCACACGATTCTGTGGGTCGCCAAGCGCCAGTTTCCAGGCGCGACACTGAACGATCTCAAGCGTCACGGCCTGCTGACGGCGCAGGAATGCGCCGAACTGGTGGCCGGCCAGGATTTCCTGTGGCGCGTGCGCTTCGCGCTGCACCTGATCGCCGACCGCCACGAGGATCGCCTGCTGTTCGACTACCAGGTGCGGATTGCCGAGTTGTTCGGGTTTGTCGACCAGTCGCACAACCGCGCCGTCGAACAGTTCATGCAGCTGTACTACCGGCAGATCAAGGCGCTGTCCTGCCTGAACGATCTGATGCTGCAGTTGTTCGAGGAAAGCATCCTGCACCCGGATGACGTGGGCAAACCGACGCGCATCAACCGCCGGTTCCAGTCCCGACACGGCTACATCGAGGTCGTTGATCCCGGCGTGTTCCGGCGCCAGCCGCAGGCCTTGCTGGAAATCTTCCTGCTGCTGCAGAAGCGCACCGAGCTGCGCGGCATCCGCGCGCAGACGCTGCGACTGATCCGCCGCGACCGCAAGCTGATCAACGACCGGGTCCGCGCGGACATTCGCGCCAAGTCGCTGTTCATGGAAATCATGCGCCAGCCGGGTGGCCTGACCCGCGCGTTGCGCCGGATGAACCGCTACGGCGTGCTGGGGCGTTACATCCCCGCCTTCGGCAACAGCAACGGCCGGATGCAGTACGACCTGTTCCACACGCTGACCGTGGACGAGCACACGCTGTTCGTCATCCGCAACATGCGTCGGCTGGCCATGCCGCAGTTCCGCGACGAGCATCCGTTCTTCAGCGAGATCATGGACCGGATCCCGAAGCCGGAACTGCTTTATCTGGGTGGGCTGTTTCACGATATCGCCAAGGGCCGTGGCGGTGACCACTCGGAACTGGGCGCCGAAGACGCCCTCCAGTTCTGCCAGGATCACGGCCTGCCCCAGTGGGACTGCGAACTGGTCGCCTGGCTGGTACGCCAGCACCTGCTGATGTCCATCACCGCGCAGCGCAAGGACATCACCGATCCGACGGTGCTGCGCGAGTTCGCCGCCACCGTGAAGGACCGCACGCACCTGGACTACCTGCTGCTGATGACCGCCTGCGACATCCGCGCGACCAATCCGGCGCTGTGGAACTCCTGGCGCGAAAGCCTGCTCAAGGACCTTTATCTCGCTACCTGCCGTCTGCTGTCCCGCGGACTGACCAATCCGCTGGAAAAGGACGTGCTGGCCCGCGAATCGCAGGACGCGGCCATGCAGGTCATCGGCGCTGCGGCCGACCCGGACGACATCAAGGCGCTGTGGGCACGGCTGGGCGATGACTACTTCCTGCGTCACTCCGACGAGGAGATCGCGCATCACACGCTGGCGATCCTGAATCACGCCAATGGTTCACCGCTGGTCACGCTGGGGGAAACCAGCGGCGGCGGCGTCACCGTGTTCATCTACATGCGCGACCAGGATCACCTGTTCGCCGTGACCACGGGCGTGCTCGCCCAGCTCGGCCTGACCGTGCTCGACGCCCGCCTGGAAACCACCGAGGACGGCTACGCCTTCGACAGTTACGCGATCTGCGAGGGCGACGGCTCGCCGATCTCCGAGCCGCATCGCAAGGACGAGATCGTCGGCGCGCTGACCTCGGTACTGTCCAACCCGGACATCTCCAGCGTCAACGTGACGCGCCGGGTTTCCCGCCAGCTGCGCCACTTCCGCACACCGACGCAGGTGTATTTCAGCAACGACCCGGAGCAGGGCCGCACCATCATGGAGCTGGTCACCGGCGACCGCCCCGGCCTGCTGTCCATCGTTGGCCGCGTGTTCCGCAAACGCGGCATTCTGCTGGTCGCCGCGAAGATCGGCACCATCGGCGAACGCGCCGAGGATGTCTTCTTCATCACCGACAGCCGGCACCGCCCCATCCAGGACCCCGCCGTTTTCAATGAACTTCGACGCGTACTGACTCGTGTGTTGCAAAGCGAGGACCACCTGAGCACCGACGAAGCCGTCGCCTACATCGAGTAACAATGACCGACCTGACCGCACTGGAATCACGAATCACCGCCGCTTTCGACGACCGCGCCACGCTGAGCCCGGACAACGCACCCGCCGACCTGCGCGATGCGGTCGAACAGACGCTGGGACTGCTGGACGCCGGCACGCTGCGCGTCGCCGAACCCGCCGAAGGTGGCTGGGTCGTCAACGAATGGGCCAAGAAAGCCGTGCTGCTGTCCTTCCGCCTGTACGACAACCACCTGATCGAGGGCGGCGAGACCCGTTACTTCGACAAGGTGCCGGGCAAGTACGCGGACTACAGTGACGAGGATTTCCGCCGCGACGGCGTCCGCGTCGTGCCCCCCGCCATGGTTCGTCGCGGCGTGCATGTCGCCCCCGGGGCGGTGCTGATGCCGAGCTACGTCAACATCGGCGCCTATGTCGGTCCCGGCACCATGGTCGACACCTGGGCCACGGTCGGCTCCTGCGCGCAGATCGGCGCCAACGTGCACCTGTCCGGTGGCGTCGGTATCGGCGGTGTGCTGGAACCGCTCCAGGCCGCTCCGGTGATCATCGAGGACGACTGCTTTCTCGGCGCCCGTTCCGAGGTCGTCGAGGGCGTGATCGTGGAACGCGGCGCGGTGCTGGCGATGGGCGTGTTCATCAGCCAGTCCACGCCGATCTACGACCGCGAGGCCGACACGATCAGCTTCGGACGCGTGCCCGCCGGCGCCGTCGTGGTGCCAGGCTCCCTGCCGAAGGACGGTGGACGCTACAGCCTGAACTGCGCGGTCATCGTCAAGCGCGTGGACGAACGCACGCGCGCCAAGGTCGGCATCAACACGCTGCTGCGCGAGGCGGCCACCGAATGAGCCTGGCGGCGGTCCGCCCCAGCGCGTCGCAGACACCGGAGCAGGCGCTGCTGGAACAGCTGATCCGGCGCGAATCGGTGACGCCGATCGACGCCGGCTGCCAGGACCTGATCGCCAGCCGCCTGGAAGCAATCGGCTTCACCATCGAGCATCTGCCATTCGGCGACGTCGCCAATCTCTGGGCGACGCGCGGTACCGGCGCGCCGACGCTCTGCTTCGCCGGCCACACCGACGTGGTGCCCAGCGGCCCCGCGGATCAGTGGACCTCGCCGCCCTTCGAGCCCACCGAACGTGACGGGCATCTGTTCGGACGTGGCGCCGCCGACATGAAATCCGGCCTGTCCTCCATGATCGTCGCACTGGAGGCATTCGTCGCGGCCCACCCCGATCACCGCGGTCGCCTGGCCATGCTGGTGACCAGCGACGAGGAAGGCGCGGCGCGAGACGGCATCCGGCGCGTCGTCGAGCATTTCCGCGAGCGCGGCGAGACCATCGAGTTCTGCGTGGTCGGCGAGTGTTCCAGCGTCGACGCGTTCGGCGATCGCATGATGGTCGGCCGTCGCGGCTCCATCGGCGCCACCCTGACCGTGATCGGACGCCAGGGCCATGTCGCCTACCCGCATCTGGCCGACAACCCGGTGCATCGGGCGCTGGCCGCGATGGACGAACTCGCCCGACTGCGCTGGGACGAGGGCAACGCGGAGTTTCCGCCCACCTCGTTCCAGATCACCAACGTCCGCGCCGGCACCGGCGCCAGCAACGTGGTCCCGGGCACCGCGGAATTCGACTTCAACCTGCGCTATTCCACCGAACTCGACGCCGGCACCATCCGCAAGCGCGTGGTCGACATCCTCGACGCGCATCGGCTCAGCTACCGGCTCGACTGGTGGCTGTCCGGCGAACCGTTCCTGACCCACCCAGGCCCGCTGCGCAGCGCCGGCATCGAAGCCATCAACGCCGTCACCGGCCTGACGCCCGCGGAATCCACCGCTGGCGGCACCTCCGACGGTCGCTTCATCGCCCAGCTTGGCACCGAGGTGGTGGAGATCGGCCCGGTCAACGCGACCATTCACCAGATCGACGAATGTGTTCGCATCGCCGACCTGCCGAAACTGACCGCGGTGTACCGGGAGATCATGGAGCGCCTGCTCGCTTCGCCGACGACATGAACACGACCGCTGACGACATCCGAGTCGGCAGTCAGGCGTACCAGCCGCCGGGCTGGCTACGCAATCCCCATCTGCAAAGCGTTCTGGCCTCGACGTCCCTGCGCCGACGCCTGATCGCCTCACGCAGCCCTGGCATGCAGGCCTCCAGCCGACGGCTGACGCTGGACTGCGGCGATGGCGTTCGGCTCTACGCCCACAGCAGCCCGCAACCCGGCGACACCGCGAGTCGTGGGCTGGTCGTGCTGATTCACGGCTGGGAGGGCTGCCATGACTCGGTGTACCTGTTCTCGATGGCCTCCAGGCTCTGGGATGCGGGTTACTCCATCGTCCGCCTGAACCTGCGTGACCACGGCTTTTCCCATCACCTCAACCGCGAACCTTTCGTGTCGACCCGGCTATCCGATCCGGTGGGCGCGTTGCGCGATATCGCCGGCCGCCTGCCCGGCGGCGACAACCCGTTCCTGATGGGGTTTTCCATGGGCGGCAACATGGCGCTGCGCACCGCGGCGGCCGCCGTCGAGGCAGGCCTGTCGATCCGCGGTCTGCTGGCGGTAAGCCCAGCCATCAACCCGCTAGCGACCACGCGAGCCATCGACGAGGGCGCGGCGCTTTACCGCACCTATTTCCGGCGCAAGTGGGTCCGGTCCCTGCGCGCCAAGGAAGCCGCTTTTCCCGGCGTGCACGACCTCGACGACATGCGCGAGGCACCGACGCTGGAAAACGCGACCGAACTGTTTGCCCCCCGGTTCACGCCCTACGACGACTATCGCGATTATCTGGCCGCCTACACGCTGACCGGCCGCGCGCTGGGGGGGCTGACCGTGCCGACGCACATCCTCACCGCCGAGGACGATCCGGTGATCCCGATCGATGATTTCGCGAACCTGCACCTGCCGTCCGGCGTCAGCCTCGAGGTCACCGAATTCGGCGGCCACTGCGGCTTCATCAAGTCCCGTGCGCTGGACTGCTACACCGACGACGTCGGGCTGCAGTTCCTGACCTCCTTCGACTGACCATCACGTCGCGACGCCGCCTCGCCCCACCCCGTTGCGGGTGCACATGGCTTTGGTGACTTTCGCCGAGACGAAAGTCACTCGCCCGTCGGCGGGAAACCCGCCACTTCAGTTCGTCCGGACAATCGGTTCAACACGTCCCCGCCGCCACGACGCGAGCGAGCCCCAGTCGGGTCTTCGCACCTACCCGGCAGCCAGCATGGCGGCATGACGCCCCGCGGCCTGCCGCTGTGTCAGCGTGCCCTCGTCCGAGGCAAGGAAGGCATCGAGCCGTGGCATCGCGTAGTCGTAGGCCGACTGGATGATCTCGTCCATCCGATCCCAGTCGAACATGCCGATCCCTGACACGGGCATGTGGATATAGCACTCCGCATCGGTCTCTCGGCTCGAGATCGTCTCGGAACTGACCACGGTGGCGGCACGATGCAGCAACCGGAAGATGCCGGGGAATCGTTCAACCCCGCGCTGCCAGCGCAGCGGTTCGGGCGTGTCCTCAGCCTGCTGGCCAATGACGAACTGCTCCCGGTTGCTGACGTCGCAGGACATGATCGGACCGCGCCCCAGCTCCCGCATCTTGTCCACCGGCAGGCTGTTCAGCACCCCGCCGTCGCAAAGCAGTTCCCCCTGCCAGACCAGGGGCGGCACGATGCCGGGCACGGCCATGCTCGCCGCCAGCCAGTCGCGCAACGTGCCCCAGCGATGCGCCACGGACTCGCCCTGCGACAGATTGGTGCTGACGCAGAAGTACGGGATGTGCAGCTCCTCGATCCGCGTGTCACCGAACACCTGATCGAGCCGACGCAGAAACTTGCGCCCGCCGATCAGACCCACGCGCGGCATCACGTAGTCGTTGAGGTAGTTGTTGTCGACGAAGGTCTCGCGCAGGTTCGCCGCGGCATTCTGGCTGTCCATGCCAATCGCCATCAGCGCCGCGACGTAGGCGCCCATGCTCGCCCCGCCCAGTACGTCGCACTCGATGCCCTGGGCTTCCAGCGCCCGCCAGAGGCCCAGATGCGCAAAGCCCCGGGCGCCGCCGCCACCCAGCACCAGCCCCAGCCCACGCCCGGTGATCAGGCGTACCAGGCGCTCGAAGGTTTCCGGACGATCCAGCGTCGCATGCAGCACCGATTCGGTGCCGCAAAGCTCCGACCAGGCACCCGGATCGGCGCGTGTCTTCTCGGCGTCGTAGTGGGCGATGCACAGTTCAGCACTGGCGCGACCACGAATCGCTTGAAACGCCTGGATTTCGGGCGTCATCCGCGCCGACGCCGCACCGTCCACGACCACCAGTACGCGGTCGGCCTGGCGGATGCATCGGCGCGACCAGTGCGAATCATCACCGTCGGTGGCATAGATCAGATAGCGGTACTGCGTCTCCAGCTCGCTGAGCCAGGCCGCGACCCGTTCGGACAGCTCGGCGTTGTCCAGCTGACTGTCGGCCGCACCCTCGCCCAACGCCCGATCCACGCGATCGGCGGTCAGACGTAAGGTCGGCCCCTGCTCCGCCATGGCCTTGGCGACGGCGTTCGCCACCGCCGTCAGGTCCATGCCGGGATGCCCGGGAACCAGCGCGATGGTCGCGAGCGACTGGGCGCTGGAGGCCTCGCCGCCGGCATTGAGCGTCCGGACCAGTCGCCCGACCAGAAACCGGATGATCTCGATGGCTTCGTGGGGGTGCTTGACCGCGATCCGCTCGAAGGCCGGTTTGGAAATCGTGACGACCACGCTTTCGCGCAGCACTTCGACTCGCGTCAGCCGACGCTCGCCGGTCATCATCGACACACCACCGACAACCTCGCCGCGCGCCAGCTCGCGCAGCAGATGCAGCCCTCCGTGCTCCGGACGCAACAGCAACAGCCGCCCGGTCCCGATCACATGGAAGGATTCGGCCAGGTCGCCAGCCTCGAACAGGACATGACCCGGACGCAGCAACCGCTTTTCCGCGGCGTCGGCCAGCAGGCTCAATGACTTGCTGTTCAGCCCCGAAAACGCCGGACTGTTGGCCAGTATGCTCTGAGCGTCCATCCTCGCCGCACCCCGTCAATGCTGCCGTGACCGTCGCGCCACCATGGTCGGCGACGTCAGGATCACAAGGATTGCACAACGGGATTGGGCTTGCGACGGCCAGGCCGTCGTCGACCGCATCAGCTCCGCTGGCGGGCGATCCGGCGAGTCACGCGATTGACCAGACGCGGGGCGACACGCTTGAGCTGAACCCCGAGAATTTCCTTGCCGCCGACGAGAATCTCGGGCTGTCCACGCTCGATGGCGCGCAGCGTCCGGTCCGCCACGATCTCCGGCGCAATGCCGGAAGCCAGGTCGGAATCCATCGCGCCGTGGGCCTTTCCGTCCCCCTGCAACGCGGCGTAGGACAGCGGCGTGTTGACGAAGCCGGGGCAGACGACCAGCACGCCGACGCCCTGGTCCTGCACCTCCGCCCGCAGCGCATCGCAGTAGCCGACCACCGCGTGCTTGGCGGCGCAGTAGCCGGTGCGAAACGGCACGCCGATCTTTCCGGCAACGCTGGCGATCGCCACGATCTGACCCGAACCGCGGTCGAGCATGCCGGGCAGCACGGCGGAGGTCAGCGCGATAGTGCCGAACAGGTTCACCTCCATCAGCCGCCGGTAGACCGCCATGTCGGTGTCGATCGCCTTGGATCGCTGCGTGATGCCGGCATTGTTGACGAGGATGTCGACCCCGCCATGACGCTGCTGCACCGCGTTGGCGGCGGATTCGACGGACGCCTGATCGGCAACATCCAGCAGCTGGATGTCGGCAGTGTCACCACATCGCGCGGCGACCTGCTCCAGTTCCGGTTGACGACGGGCGCTCAGGATGACCTGAGCACCCGCGTTGGAAAACGCGACGGCCAGCGAGGCACCGATGCCGGAGGAGGCGCCGGTGATCCAGACCCGCTGGCCGTCGAGCTGCACGCAGCCTGCCTCAGGCCGCCTGTTCCATCGCGCTGCTGTACTCGCCCTTGGCGGCGGCGGAGTTGCACTTGGCGCGATGGAAGAACGCGCGCTGACCGGCGGCGACGTTCTCGTTCTTGCCGCTCCAGGCGGCCAGTGCCGGCGCCTGCAGGGCACGGCCGTAGGAGAACGACAGCGCCCACGGCAGCGGGCCCAGCTTGTTCATCGCATCCAGATGCGCGGTCGCCAGCTCGTCGGACTGACCGCCGGACAGGAACACGATGCCCGGCACCGCGCTCGGCACGTAGCGCTTGAGCGTGCGAACCGTGGCTTCGGCAACGGTCTGGACGTCGGCCTGGGTCGGGCATTTCTTGCCGGAGATCACCATGTTCGGCTTCAGCAGCATGCCTTCCAGCAGCACGCCCTGCAGATCCAGCTCGGCGAAGACCGCCTGCAGCGTGCGGGACGTCACGTCCTCGCAGACCTCCAGCGTGTTGTCGGCATCCATCAGCACTTCCGGCTCGACGATCGGCACGATGTCCTGCTCCTGGCACAGCGCGGCATAGCGGGCCAGCGCGTGGGCGTTGGCCTGGATGCAGTAGTCGGTCGGGATTCCGTCACCAATGGTGATCACCGCGCGCCACTTGGCGAAACGGGCACCGGCTTCGCGGTACTCGATCAGGCGCTCACGCAGGCCGTCCAGCCCCTCGGTCACCTTCTCGCCCGGGGCGCCGGCCAGATCCTTGGCGCCCTTGTCGACCTTGATGCCCGGGATCACGCCCTTGTCGGCCAGCAGCTTCGAGAACGGCGTACCGTCGGAGGCTTTCTGGAACAGCGTCTCCTCGAACAGGATGACGCCGCTGACAAAGTCTTCCATGCCGGCGGTGGTGAACAGCATGTCGCGGTAAGCGCGACGCGTTTCCTCGACGGACTCGACATTGATCGAGTCGAAGCGCTTCTTGATCGTACCGGTGCTCTCGTCAGCCGCGAGCACACCCTTGCCGGGCACAACCATCGCCTGCGCGGTCTTGATCAACGTGTCTGCATTCATGAGAAATCGTCCCTAGTTCTGATGTTGGGTGAAATCCGGGACCTGCGGGAAGCCGCCGGCCGGCGGCTTCCAGCAATTCCCGGAAGGTGGAGCTGGTGAATCGGAAGAGTGATCCATCATCAAGATCGGCTCAGTGGCGGAGAGGGTGGGATTCGAACCCACGAAGGGCGTGAACCCTTGCCGGTTTTCAAGACCGGTGCATTCAACCGCTCTGCCACCTCTCCTGCTTCAACCTGACTGTTCATTGGCCGGCGGTACAACGTGCTCGTCGAAACCGACAAAACGACGGCCACTCTTCGGTGGCCGCGTTGCGCGATCCACACCGAGACGGTGCTGGATACGTGCGAGGCAAAAGTATAGCCAACCGGAGGTTTGCTTGTCCTCTCCGGCGAATCGGACACCGATCAGCGGCCGCGCGGCACCCTTCCCGGCGCCCCGGAATGAGAGCGAAATTTCATCGATTTTAACCTCATTTAGCCGCATTTCACCGACATTGATGATTTCTTGTCGCGTGTGTCCGGTATTGCGGCCGCCACGTTCCTTCAAGCTCTCAGGGCCTTCGGCGGCCGTCCTACGGGCGTGTCAGAAATTTCCCATTGCTGGAACCAAGTCCCACGCGCTTGACTAGCGTCGTACCATTTTTT
Organism: uncultured Abyssibacter sp.; assembly: GCF_964000955.1. NCBI lineage: Bacteria > Pseudomonadati > Pseudomonadota > Gammaproteobacteria > Chromatiales > Oceanococcaceae > Abyssibacter > uncultured Abyssibacter sp. The sequence continues at coordinate 2,144 of NZ_CAXFCL010000056.1, read as the reverse complement.
CTGCTCGCATCAATGCCCTTGGACGACGACTTCGAGACCCCGACAGACGAAAGCTCGCTGATGCTTGTCCGCGAGATTTCGGGGTTTATCCGCGCCGGTCAACTCGACCGCGCCGAGGCCGTCGTGCGTGAACGCCTGGACGAGCAGCCCCGCTTCGCATTCGGACATCTGCTGCTCGGCACGATCTTCGCCCGCGGCAGACGCTACGAGGATGCGATCGAGGCCTGCGAGGCCGCGCTCGAGATCAATCCCCGGCTTGCCCCCGCCCGTCTCCAGATCGGCCGCATCCACTATGAGCAGGATGCCCACGACGTCGCCCGCGAGCACGTTGACGCCGCGCTGGACATGGACCCGAATCTCGCCGGCGGACAGTTGATGCTGGGCGTGCTCGCGATCGAGGAGAACGATGTCGAGGCGGCGGAAGCCGCCCTCAAGGATGTCCTGGATATCCGCCCCCGAGACATCGCGGCACGGCTCATGCTCGCCGAGATCTATCTGGACGACGGGCGAATCCGCAAGGGTATCCGCCTGCTCAAGGCGGTGGTCAAGGACCGCCCTGAATCGCTGGTCGCGCGACTGCGCCTGGGCCGGACACTCGCGGCGGCAGGCAAGTACAAGGATGCGGTGAAGGTATTCGAGGCCGCGGCCCGAGAAGCACCTCGTCCCGCGAGATTTCATGCCCTGGTCGGTGATACCTATCGCCTGCTGAATCGCCCCGCCGACGCCCAGGCCGCCTATGAAGAGGCACTGGCGCAGCAACCGCGGTTCGACCGCGCCCGCTACGCTCTGGCAGACGCGCTGATCGACCAGGCGCGCTACCGCGAAGCGCTGGCCGCGCTCGAACCCATCCTGGAGGCTCGGATTCGTGCCCATTCGGTGCATCAGCGCCACGGGCTGATCCTGTTCGGACTGGGCCGCCACGACCAGGCGCGCAAGGCCTTCCGGACCGCATTGCGCTTCGACGACTCGCTGATCCGTCGCGACCCCGAACTCTCGGCACTGCTTGATCGCCAGGACGACGCCTCGCTGCGTGATGCCGCATCGCGCATCCGCATGCTGCTGCGTCCGGAGTTCACGCTGCCCGATCGCGAAACCCGGATGCGCCAGCGCGATTTCGCCATGCGCTTCCGCCAGATGATGCCGCGCTCACAGTCGCTGGCCTCGAATGAATCCACCGCCCGGGACACCGCCTCATGACCACCGTCAAGCACGCGGCGCCGGCCGGACCCGGAACCCGGGACCTTCTCGCACATTCTTTCTCGAAGACCGTCGTCCCTGAGCCAGGGCGACCCAGGAGTCTGCTCCAATGACCCAGTCCACGTTCGACATCATCTGCCTCAGCCCGGCCGGATTCGACCATCCGGCAATCGCCGTCTCGGCCGCCCGGGCCGGTGGCATCGGCCTGATCGACGCCGAGTTCTGCACCGACCCCGCCGCGATCCGCCGCGACCTGACGCGGGCGCTGGACGCCACGGACGGCAACGTCGGCCTGCGAATCCTGCCCTCGCAGGCCGATCTCGCCTCGGAACTGCTCAAGGCTGCCAAGCCCCGGTCACTGTCGATCGTGCTGGTCCACGGCGACGTGCAGCAGACCTGCCAGGCGCTGGTGCAAATGCGCGGCGAAGGTGCCGGGCACGTCTGGATCGAAGTCACCGACGCCGAACAGCTCGACGCCTGCACCAGCGAACCGGACGGCTATGTCCTCAAGGGGCACGAGGCGCCCGGCTTCGTCGGCGATGACACCGCCTACATCCTGCTGCAGAAGGCCCGCAAACTGACCAGGCGGCCGCTGTTCGTCCGCGGTGGCGTGGGCCTGAACACCGCCGCGGCCTGCCGCCTGGCCGGTGCGGCCGGCGTCGTGCTGGATGACCAGTGCCTGCTGCTGCGCGAATCGCCACTGGACAAGGATCGTCGGGCGGCCTTGGCGCGTCTCAACGGTGGAGAGACCCGGCTGCTGGGCGAACACCTGGGCGTCACCGCCCGCGTGTTCGGTGCGCCGCGTCACCCGCTGTGGGAGCAGGCGGAAGCACTGGAAAATGCCGCCGAGACAGATACCGCCGCCGAGCAGGACTGGCCGCAGACCATCCGCCCGCTGATCGGCTGGGACGAGGCCAATCAGCTCGCGCCCATCGGTCAGGGCATCG
>NZ_CAXFCL010000055.1:0-3101 GCF_964000955.1 uncultured Abyssibacter sp. | reverse complement strand
TACATGATGACCCGGCCATCGGCGTTCCGCGCGGCCCGGCCCACCGTCTGGATCAGCGAGGTCTCCGAGCGCAGGAAGCCCTCCTTGTCGGCATCCAGAATCGCCACCAGCGAGACCTCGGGCAGGTCCAGGCCCTCGCGCAGGAGGTTGATGCCGACCAGGCAGTCGAAGGCGCCCAGACGCAGATCGCGGAGAATCTCCGCCCGCTCGACCGTGTCGATGTCCGAATGCAGGTAGCGCACGCGCACGCCGTGTTCATGGAGGTAGTCGGTCAGATCCTCGGCCATGCGCTTGGTCAGCGTCGTGACCAGCACCCGCTCGTCGCGCTCCGCCCTCACCTGCACCTCGCTGAGCAGGTCATCGACCTGGGTGCGCACCGGCCGGATCTCGACCTGCGGATCAACCAGCCCGGTCGGCCGGACCACCTGCTCGACGATCTGCCCGGTATGCGCATCCTCGTACGGACCGGGCGTGGCGGAGACGAAGATCGTCTGCGGCGCGAGGTGCTCGAATTCCTCGAACTTCAGCGGCCGGTTGTCCAGCGCCGACGGCAGCCGGAAGCCATATTCGACCAGCGTTTCCTTGCGCGAGCGGTCGCCCTTGTACATCGCCCCGACCTGCGGGACGGTGACATGGGACTCGTCGATGACCAGCAGCGCATCCGGCGGCAGGTAATCGAACAGACAGGGCGGTGGCTCGCCCGGCGCACGGCCGGAGATGTAGCGCGAGTAGTTCTCGATGCCGTTGCAGTAGCCGACCTCCTGGATCATCTCCAGATCGAACATGGTCCGCTGCTCCAGGCGCTGGGCCTCCAGCAGCTTGCCGGCCTTGCGGAGCTGCGCCAGGCGCTCCCGCAACTCGTCGCGCACCTGATCCATGAGCTTGACCATCCGCTCGCGCGGGGTCACGTAGTGCGTCTTCGGGAAAATCGTGTAACGCGGCACCTTGCCGCGCACCTCGCCGGTCAGCGGGTCGAACAGTGACAGGCTCTCGATCTCGTCATCGAACAACTCGACGCGCAGCGCCTCTTCATCGCTTTCCGCCGGGTGGATGTCGATCACATCGCCGCGCACCCGGTAGGTGCCGCGCTTCAGCTCCAGATCATTGCGGGTGTACTGCATCGAGGTGAGGCGCCGCAGCAGTTCGCGCTGATCCAGCCGGTCGCCGCGATCCAGATGCAGCACCATCTGGAAGTAGCTTTCCGGGTCACCCAGACCGTAGATGCAGGACACGGAGGCGACGATGATCACGTCGCGCCGCTGCATCAGCGCCTTGGTCGCGGACAGGCGCATCTGCTCGATGTGATCGTTGATGCTCGAGTCCTTCTCGATGTACGTGTCCGACGACGGCACGTAGGCCTCGGGCTGGTAGTAGTCGTAGTAGCTGACGAAGTACTCGACCGCGTTGTTCGGGAAGAACTCGCGGAACTCGCCGTAGAGCTGACCGGCCAGGGTCTTGTTCGGCGCCATGACCAGCGTTGGCCGCTGTACCTGCTGGATCACGTTGGCGATCGAATAGGTCTTGCCGGAACCGGTCACGCCCAGCAGCGTCTGGTGCGACAGGCCGCTCTCGATGCCGTCCACCATCTGGCCAATGGCCGTGGGCTGATCGCCGGCCGGCGCCCAGTCCGCCTTGAGTTCGAATGAGTCGGTCACGGCATGCTGCAAAGAAGCTGAACGGTCATGATACGCGCTCGACCGGGTGGGCTTTCGCTGTAGAGCCCGATCATCCGGGCAGGTTCCCGGCCGCGACGGATGCTGAGCGCTGGGCTACGCTGAACGCGGACACACCGACAACCCGAGGAACACGTCATGGACGAGCCGAACAAGGTCCTGAGCAACCCCGCGATCTCGCCGCGGGCGGTCCGCTACCACCTGCTCCTGCTCGTCATCTCGCTGGTCGGTTCGGTGGTCGGCATCCTACTGATCCCGATCCTGCTGCCGATCTGCCGGTGGTACTACAACCGCTACTTCGAAACCCTCAACGTGGTGCTGACGACGCGGGAGCTGCAGGTCGATCGCGGTATCTGGAACCGCGAGGAAAAGAGCATTCCGCTGGAGAAGATCACCGATCTGGCCACGTTCCAGGGACCGGTGATGCGGCACCTGGGGCTCAAGGGCCTGCGCGTGGAAACCGCAGGCCAGAGTGACAGCGGTGGCGCGCTGGTCCGCCTGATCGGCCTGGAGAACACCGAGGACTTCCGCGCGCTGGCATTGCGGCAGCGCGATCGCGTGACTGACGGCCCCGCCACGCAACCGCCATCCGACGGCGCATCGAGCACGGAGCTGCTGACGGAAATCCGTGACCAGCTCGCGCGCATCGAGCAGCACCTGCGTGGCTCGGCATCGAACTGAACCCGTCGTCATCGCCAACCTGACACAAACCGGCCATCCGGACGGTTGGTGCCGTTCCGGCCGCGCCGTATCATACGCACGCCTCTTACCCGACCTGGAGCCGGTCCATTGAAACTGTCCGAGCGCGTACAACGCATCAAGCCCTCCCCGACCCTGGCCGTCACCGCGCGTGCCGCCGAACTGCGTCGACAGGGCAAGGACATTATCGGGCTGGGCGCGGGTGAACCGGATTTCCCCACGCCGGCGCATGTGCGCATGGCGGCCAAGGACGCCATCGACGCGGGCTTCACCCGCTACACCCCGGTCGGTGGCACGCCGGAACTGAAGGACGCCATCGTCAACAAGTTCCAGCGCGACAACGGCCTGAGCTACACGCCGGACCAAGTGCTGGTCTCCTGCGGTGGCAAGCAGAGCTTCTTCAACCTTTGCCAAGCGATGATCGACGACGGCGACGAGGTCATCATCCCGGCGCCGTACTGGGTCAGCTACCCGGACATGGCGCTGCTGGCGGGCGGCAAGCCGGTGGTCATCGAGACCACGATGGACGCCTCGTTCAAGATCACCGCCGAACAGCTCGAAGCGGCAATCACGCCGAAGACGCGGCTGGTCGTGCTCAACAGCCCGTCCAACCCCAGCGGCAAGGCCTACTCCAAGGCCGAGCTGGCGGCGCTTGGTGAGGTGCTGCTCAAGTATCCCGACGTGTTCGTCGCCACCGACGACATGTATGAGCACATCCTGTGGACCGAG
>NZ_CAXFCL010000054.1:0-4696 GCF_964000955.1 uncultured Abyssibacter sp. | reverse complement strand
GGCGTTGGCTCACGTCGCAATGGGCAAGACCGGCCACTCGCTGCACCCTGGCTGAGCTTACACAACGCGGTGACAAAGCCGCCGGTCAAGCCCAATGCGCCAATGACCCCTTTCTGGAGTGCGCCCCTTCGGGCGGACCGGCTCAGGCGGCGGTTTTGACAGAGGCGCGGGCGTTGCGTTCCTCGAATTCGACGGGGCTGAGATACCCCAAGGCTGAGTGGAGGCGCCGCCGGTTGTAGGCTTCGATGAACCTCGGCACGCCGGCGGCGACGTCCTCGAAGGTCTCGTATTCCATCAGATAGGCGTCCTCCACCTTCAGAGTCTTCATGAAACTCTCGGCCTGCGGGTTGTCGTAAGGGTTTCCGCGCCGGCTCATGGAGCCGACGAAGCCGTGCTCGGCGAGAAGGTCGCGATGCGCCCCAGCGGCGTATTGCGAGCCGCGATCCGAATGGAACACGCAGCCGGGGAGCGGCCGGCGGGCCGTGATCGCCCGGCGCAGCGCCTCGACGGCCAGGCGCGCGTCGATGCTGCGGCCGATGGCATAACCCACGACCCGCCTCGACCAGGCGTCGAGGATCAGCGCCACGTAGGCGAAGCCGGCGGCCACCGTGATGTAGGTCAGATCCGCGACCCAGAGCTGGTCGGGGCCGTGAACCTCGAAATCGCGCGCGACGAGCGGGAAGATCGGGCCGTTGTGATCGCTGTCGGTGGTCCGGACGAAGCGCCTCCGGGGCCGCGGGTTCAGATCGTGCGCCTTCATCAAGCGACGGACCTTCTTTGCGTTGACGACGTGGCCCCGGTGACGGAGCTCGGCGCCGACGCGTCGGTAGCCGTAGCGCTCGAACTCGTCCGTGATGGCGCGGATCTCGGCGACGATCGCCTCGTCGCGCAGCTTTTCCGCGGGCGCGGCGTAGAAGCTCGACCTCGAGATGCCCATCAGTTCGCATCCCCGCCGGACGGAGAGGCCGCGGGGCCGCTGGTCACGGATGTATGCGCGCTTCTCGGCGACGTTCTGGAGCGCACGGCCCCCTTTAGAAAGTCGATCTCCAGCGCCTGACGACCGACCAGGCGTTCCAGCGCGGCGATCCGCGCCTCGTAGCCGGAGAGCAGCTCGGCGGCCACCTCCTCGTCGTCGAAGGCGCCCGTCTCCGCCTTCTCGACCCAGACGCGGACCAGGTTCCGCGAGAGATCGTGGCGGCGCGACAGGGCGTGCAGGGTCTCGCCGGCATGATACTCGGCGACGACTTGGCGCTTGAATTCGGTGCTGTGGCTGCGATGGCGTCTTGGCATGGACCTTCCTCATCGGAAAGCCCGCCCCCGGTCAATTCAGACCCGGCCGACCTGCCCACTCCGAGGGGCGCACTCCATTCCATGCGAAAAATCACCGCTGATAGGGTAGGGGGCTGGCCATCACCCTGCGAGCTGATAACCCCGCTTCTGCTTCGCCCGATAGAGCGCCACCATCGCGTCGGCGGCACGGCCTGCATCCTCGAAACAGTCGACCCGGTGCCGCCCCTGGGTGCCGATGCGGCCCCACTCGCGCAAGAGAGACACGCCGCCAAACAGGTCAGGCATCAAGCGTAGCCGGTAGAAGCGATACATATTGGCATCGTGGTCCACGCGCTCGATGCGGATGTCCTCGGGAAACATCTCAAGCTGCTGCATCGGGTGACGCCTCCCGCATGACACGGCTGATCGTAGAGCGATGGACATTGAACAGGCGCGCGGCCTCTGCCTCGGTGCGCTTGCCGGATCGCACCAGGTCGCGGATTTCCCGGCGCTGATCGTCCGACAGCTTTGGCTTGCGTCCTGGGTGGCGTCCTTTCTTACGGGCGCGTTCCAGTCCAGCCCGCGTGCGCTCCCGGATCATCTCGCGCTCAAACTCGGCGAAGACGCCGACCATTTGCATCATCATGCGCCCTGCCGGCGTCGTCGTGTCGATGGATTCAGTCAGGGACCGAAAGCCGGCACCCGCCGCGTCGATCTTCTCCATGATGGACAGAAGGTCTTTGAGCGACCGCGACAGACGGTCGAGCTTCCAAACAATCACCACATCGCCATCACGGAGCTGGTCGAGCATCCTGTGACTCTTCACGATAAATGGCACTGATATTTGCACGCTAATTGGCACTCTCGGTGCGTTGGAGGGTGCGGTAGATCGTAGGCCGCGAGACGGCAAATACATCTGCGAGATCGCTGACGGAGTAGTCGCCGGTGTCGTACATGCGGCGCAGCTCGCGGTGCTGTTTTTCGGAGAGCTTTGGTTTCTTGCCGCGCAGCTTGCCCTTGGCGCGGGCGATTTTCATGCCTTCGCGGGTGCGCATCCTTATGAGGTCGGACTCGAACTCGGCGAAGGTGGCGAGGATGTTGAAGAACATCTTGCCCATGGGATCGGTTGGATCATAGACCGAAGCGCCCAGGGCGAGGCGGATGCCGCGTTCGGCCAAGCCGTCTGCAATGGTGCGGGCATCGGGAGCAGACCGCGCCAGCCTATCCAGCTTGGTCACGACCAGAGTGTCGCCTTTTCGGACTGCGGCCAGGGCCTGATCGAGGCCCGGTCGGGCGCGCGTGCGGCCTGTCAGGCCGTGGTCAGTGTAGATGCGATCCGGGGCAACACCGAGGTCGATCAGGGCGTCCCGCTGTGCGGTCAGGTCCTGTTTGTCGGTGGAGCAGCGTGCATAGCCGATTTGGGTCGATGTCATATCTTGATTGTACGTAAGAGCTACCTCTATTGCAAATCAATGCGTACCATTCTTATGGTACATCATGACGTCAAAGAAACCTGATCCTGCTAATGCGCCGACAAACCGTCCGCTGATCGATCCTCTTACGGACAGCCTGGCTGCGTTTTCAGACGAGGATCGGGCCGCAGCAATGGAGCGGTTCCGGGTCCTGCAGCCGCACATTGAGACCGGCGTCCCGCTGACAGGAGTGGCGGACACATCGGGCCATCCGATCCGAACACTGCGCCGGTGGGCGGCGCGATATCATGAGGCCGGGCTTTCAGGATTGGTACGGCGTCAGCGCTCCGATGCAGGACGCCGGAAACTCCATGCCGATCTGGCGCAACAGATCGAGGCCCTTGCCTTGCAGAAGCCGCGCCTGTCGGCGGCTTTGATCCATCGGCGCATCGCGGAGGCGGCAAAGGCAGAGGGCCATCCTGCCCCATCACACGCGACAGTGCGCAGGGTGATGGGAGCGCTTGATCCAGCCATGCTGTGCCTCGTCCATGAGGGTCCAACCGCCTATCGTGACCGCTACGAGCTGATCCACCGGCACCGCGCTGAGCGCCCCAATGCGGTCTGGCAGACGGATCACACCCAGCTCGATCTCCTTATCCTCGACGCAAACAGCAAGCCCGCCCGTCCCTGGCTGACCATCGTGCAGGATGATTATTCCCGCGCGGTCGCAGGCTATTGCGTGTTCCTGGGCGCACCCTCTGCTTTGCAAACCGCTCTGGCTTTGCGTCAGGCAATTTGGCGAAAGACGGACCCGGACTGGCCGGTCTGCGGTATCCCCGAGACGCTCTATACTGACCACGGATCAGACTTCACCAGCCAGCACCTGGAGCAGGTCGCGGCAGAGCTACGGATCGAGCTGGTATTCTCGGCCGTGGCGCGCCCGCAGGGGCGGGGCAAGATCGAACGGATATTCGGCACGGTGAACACCGAACTCCTGCCGGAACTTCCGGGCTATCTTGCCGAGGGTAAAACAAGACGCCCGCCTGCGCTGTCGCTTTCAGAGCTAGGCTGTGTTGACGAAGTCCCTGAACCACATGCGGATCGAGGTGATCTGGACGAAGCCCAGAAAGCTGGCGGCGGTCTTGTCGTAGCGGGTGGCGACGCGTCTGGCGTTCTTCAGGCGGTTGAAGCATCGCTCGATGCGGTTGCGCAGGGCGTAGATGTGGGTGTCGACGCTCTCACGCACCTTGCGGTTCCTGCGGGCGGGGATGACTGCGACGCCGCCCCGGTCCTGCATGTCCTGGCGGATCGCGTCGGAGTCGTAGCCGCGGTCGGCGAGCAGCACCCGGGCGAGCGGTCCGTCGGCCTCCATCAACGGACCGTAGCCGCGATAATCGGAAACCTCGCCGCCGGTGATCTCGACGGCGATGGGCAGCCCCGCGCCGTTCGTCTTGAGATGGATCTTGGTCGAGAAGCCACCTCTTGAGCGCCCAAGACCCTGATCCTGAATCCCCCCCTTTCGCCCGCGGCGCAGTGGTGGGCGCGGGCGACCGTGCTGTCGATCATCTGGACGCTGTGGAGCGATCCCTCAGCCTCATTCAGGGCTTCCAGGATCAGGTCCCAGATGCCTGCGAGCGTCCATCGTCGGAACTGACGGTAGACTGACGCCCACGGGCCAAAGGTCTCCGGCAGGTCTCGCCAGGGCGAGCCGGTCCGCGCGATCCAGAACACCCCGTCCAGCACCAGACGGTGGTCCTTCGGTGGGCGGCCTCTCTTGGGGCCGCTCTCGATCACGAACGGCGCGAAGAACGCCCATTCCTCATCGCTCATCAGATTGCGAGCCACGATCCCCTCCCTTCCAAGGAGGGACTCTGAATCACGCCTCAGCCGATTTGGGAATCCACTTCGTCAACACGGCCTAGATCAAGCTGTCGGGCACTTTCTGGTCGGAACACACAATGCCCGCCGCCACAGCGAGATCGGCATGGCTCCCAATGCGGCCTGGCGCGGCGACG
>NZ_CAXFCL010000053.1:0-5885 GCF_964000955.1 uncultured Abyssibacter sp. | reverse complement strand
GCAGGATCACGTGCTGCTGGTGGAAAAGGGGACGCACCAGCTGCTCAGGCAGCCGTCGGAGATCGAGCGGGTCGCCGTCGGGGATCCGACCGTCGCGGATGTCAACGTCATCAACCGTCGTGAAGTGCTGGTGACCGGCAAGGCGCTGGGCATCACCAGTCTGATGGTCTGGGGCAAGAATGCCGGCGTGCCGAGGGAGTACCGGGTCTCCGTCCGCGAGGCCACGGATCCGCTCCAGCGCCTGCCGGATGATCCGGAGCTGGGTCGCGCCAAGATCGTCAAGGGCAAGGGCGTGTCCGGCGAGCTGCCCAGCCTGGCGGCGCACCAGCGGGCGCGTGCGCGTAGTGGTGGCTCCGACGACGCGCCGGTCGTCGATGCATCCACCATCGCGGTGGACACCCAGGTGCACGCGGCGATCAAGATCGTCGAGGTCAGCCGAACCACGCTGCGGCAGTTCGGTTTCAATTTCGTCAAGAATTCCCTGAATACCACGGTGACGGTATCGCCGCCGGGCACGCTGGGGAGCATTGTTCAGAACAATGAACTGGGCTCCTTCGACCTCAGCTCCAATTCGGGCTTTCGGGCCGTGCAGGATGCCTTTCAGCTCGCGATCGGCGATGCCACGAACAGCGTGCTGGGCGTGATCAGCCTGCTGGAGCGTCGCGGTCTGGCACGCACCCTGGCCGAACCGAGCCTGGTTGCCGCCAGCGGCCAGCAGGCGAGCTTCCTCGCCGGCGGCGAGTTTCCCATCCCCGTGGTCCAGGGCAACAGCAACGCTGTTTCTGTGGAGTTCAAGGAGTTCGGTGTCCGTCTGACGATCAGTCCCACGGTGCTGTCCGCCGACCGGATTGGGCTGAAGGTGGCGCCCGAGGTCAGCGAGCTGGATTTCAATTCCGGCTTCCAGTCCGGCGGGGTCGCGGTGCCGGGCCTGGCCGTGCGCCGGACCGACACGACCATCGAGCTGGGTGACGGCGAGAGCTTTGTGATCAGCGGCCTGATCAGCAACAGTCTGCAGGCCGATGTCGACAAGGTGCCGTTCCTCGGCGATGTCCCGATTCTCGGCGCGTTCTTCCGCAGCAGTCAGTATTCACGGGACGAACGTGAACTGATCATGGTCGTGACGCCGACCATCGTCCGTCCACTGGCCGCGGGCGCGCAGACGCCGCCGCTGCCGGGCGCCGAGCTTGATGGCTATCGTCCCGGGTTCGGCGAGCTGCTGCTGCTGGAGAACGGACGTTTCGACAGCGGCTCGGGATTCTCCGAATAGGGACGGCAATGAAGACGCAGGCCATTCTGATTGCGGCAGATCCGGTGTATTCCCACTGGCTCACCGAGGCGCTGGGCGGCGGGGTCGAGGTGCATCTTGTTCGCGGGCTCTCGTCCATGCCTGAGCTGGGCCATATCGGGCTAGCCTTCGTCGAGATCGATCCCGAAAATCCCGGCACGGGCGCCCAGCTGGTCGACCAGCTGCTGGCGCGGCATCCGGATGTTCCCGTCTTCGCGGTCGGTTCCGAATCCTCGTCCGACGCCGTGCTGACCGCGGTGCGTGCGGGCGCGAAAGACTACTTCGTTCTCGACAAGGACAATGACAATCTCGCCGGCCTGGTCGGCAAGGTGTTGCGGCGGTCCACCGCCGGTGCGCGCGGACATGATCACGCCAAGTTCTACGCCCTGATCAACGCGTCCCCCAGCGACGGCCTGGCCTTTCTCGGCGGACACATCGCGCTGGCGCTGGAGGATCGTGCCGGGCCCGGCGAACGCGTGCTCCTGATTGATGTGGCCAGCCCGGTGGGGGCTTCGCTGGTGTACTTCAACGTCAACCAGACCTACACGCTGCTGGATGCCCTGCACGATGTCTATCGCTGCGACCAGACGCTGATCGATACCGCATTCGCGCGCCATGAAAGTGGCGTGTTCGTGCTGTCGCTGAGCGAGGAGTCACTGGGTTTTCCCGCCTTCGACCAGCAAAGTCTGGTGGCGCTGCTTGAGACCCTGCGGCTGCATTTCAGCGCCATCGTGTTCGCCGCCGACGCGCACTTGTCCGTGCCGGTGCTGAGCGCGACGATCAGTCAGGCCACGCGCTCGTTGCTGGTGTCGGATCAGTCCATCCTGCGCAGCCGGCAGAACAAGACCCTGTTGCAGGGTCTGCGCGTGGAGGGCTGCGCGCTGGACCGCATGGGGCTGGTGATCGAGAATTACCGGTCGCGTCTGGGCCTGACCGCGGACAATCTTGCCGAACTGCTGGACCTGCCGGTCTACGGGACCCTGGGTGGTCAGTCGGCGACGCGGATACAGGCGATGAACGCGGGCGAATCGCTGTTTGCTTCGGCACCGCGGGACGCCTACGCGCGGGCCGTGGTGGATCTGGCCGAGCGGCTCGAGCGCTCGGGCGAATCCGGCGACCTGTTGCCGGCCGCGGGAAGCGGGCTGGTCTCGCGCCTGTTCGCGGGCTGATGTGCATATGGCGGTGCAGGAAGAACAGCAATTCCGACTTACGGAGCAGTACCAGACGCTGAAGTCGGCGATTCATCGCCATCTGATCGACCTGATCGACGAGCGAAATCTGGACATCGATTCGATGTCCTACGAGCAGGTTCGCCAGCTCTGCCTGGACCAGGTGCGCCGCTACGTGCTCGATCACAAGCTGCCGGTCAACCAGCGCGAGGTGGAGATTCTGTCCACCGACGCACGCCACGAACTGATCGGCTACGGCCCCATCCAGGATCTGGTGGACGATGAGGAAGTTGACGACATCGTCGTCAACGGTCCGAATCAGGTGTTCGTCGAGCGTGCGGGTCGGCTGGAGGAAGTCGCGCTGCGCTTCATGGACGATGGTCACGTCGTCAGGGTGATTCAGCGCATCCTGGCCCCGCTGGGCCGTCGCGTGGACGAGTCCACGCCGATGGTGGATGCGCGGCTGGCGGACGGTTCGCGCGTCAACGCAATCATCCCGCCCATCGCATTGAACGGGCCCTGCGTCTCCATACGCAAGTTCCGCAAGCGTCCGCTGTCGAGTACGGAGCTGCTCGACAACGGGACGCTGAGCTTCGAAGTGCTCGAGTACCTGAAGGAGCGTGTTCGCGATCGCGCCAATTTGCTGGTGGTCGGCGGCACCGGATCGGGCAAGACCACCCTGCTCAATCTGCTGTCCTCCTGGATTCCCGATACCGAGCGCGTGGTCACCATCGAGGATGCGGCGGAGCTGCGTCTGAATCACGCCCATACCGTGCGGCTGGAGTCCCGTCCGCCCAATCTGGAGGGTGAACGCGCGGTCACCACCCGGGATCTGGTCCGCAACGCGCTGCGGATGCGTCCGGACCGCATCATCGTCGGGGAGGTGCGAGGTGATGAGGTGCTGGACATGCTTCAGGCCATGAACACCGGTCACGACGGCTCCATGACCACGTTGCACGCCAACGGATGTCGTGATGCTATCCATCGCCTGGAACTGCTCGCCGGGTTTGCCGGGTTCACCGGCAGCGAGGTGACGCTGCGCGGCCAGGTGGTGAGCGCGATCGACCTGATGGTTCATGTGTCGCGCATGCCGTCGGGGGAGCGGCGCCTGTTGTCGGTGACGGAAATTCGCGGCATGGAAGGGATCGAGGTGGCCTTGTCGGACGTGTTCCGCTTCGACCCGGAGACCGGGACGCACCGCGATCTTCGCGGCGAGGGTTCCTGATGCTGGTGGGCATCGTCGTTGTCATCGCGATCGGCGCCGCCGGCGTCGCATTGTGGATGTTCGCGTCCGCGCGGCAGCGGGAGGATCGCGAAGACGTGTTGCTGCGTCTGCGCGCGATGGGCAGCGGCGTCGACGAAACCCAGGTCCGTCGGATCAAGACGTCGGATATTCGCAATCCGCTGCTACGCGAGCTCACGCACCAGTTCTGGCGGGCCGGACTGCAGCCTGACCCCCGAAGAATCCGCATCGCGCTGCTGGTCGGGGTCGCCGCCTGCGTGCTGGTGGCGGTGGTTGCCGGTGTCCTTGTCGCCGGGTCGCTGGCCGTGATCGCCATGCTGGTGCTCTACATCTTTCTCTCGCGCCGGGCGGCGGCGCGGCGCTCCGCGGTGCTGGATCAGCTACCGGAGTTTCTGGATCAGATTCTGCGCGCGCTGTCGGCTGGCAACTCGCTGGAAGAGGCGCTGGCCGAGGCTGCCCGCGAGGCCCGCTCGCCGGTGCGTGATCTGTTTCTGACCGTGAGCCGGCAGGTGCGCTTGGGAGCACCGGTTGAGGAAGCGCTGGCGCGACAGGCCGAGATTCACGAGATCAACGATCTGCACGTGCTCGCCATGGCCGCGAGCGTCAACCGGCAGTACGGCGGCAGTCTGCGCCGGATACTCAAGAGTCTGATCCACGCCATTCGCAGCCGCGACTCCGCTGGTCGCGAATTGCGCGCGTTGACCGCCGAAACCCGCCTGTCCGCCGGCGCGTTGGTGGCGATCACCGTGGGGCTCACGGTTTATGTCTACCTGCAGAATCCGGATTACTACAGCGAGATGTGGGGGCAGTTCGGGACACGGCTGATGCTGCTGGGCTCGGTGTTGCTGCAGGGTATCGGCATCGCGGTGATCTATTCCATGGTCCGCTCCTCGCAGGATCCGCGCTGATGTTTCCCGTGCTGGTCGCACTAACCGTCGCACTGCTGCTGGGTGGATGCGCGCTGCTGCTGCTCGGCGCCCTGACCAGCCGGAGAACCCAGCGTCTCGAAGCCCGGGTAACCGGTGCGCGAGTCAGCACCGGCGATGTGGACGGATACGGACCGCTGGTATCGCGGATGGCGCTGGCCGGGCGTCGCGTCGAACAGTGGATGGACACCCAGGACGAGACCGCACGCCTGTTCGTCCAGGCGGGTTGGCGCACACCGCAATCGCGTGTCGCGTTCTATGCGGTGCAGGCCGCGCTGCCGGTGCTGGGCCTGATTCTGGCCCTCACGCTGTGGATCGGCGGTGCCGGCTGGTCGGTCACGCAGTTTGCGATGGCCCTGTTCGTCGCGCTGGCGATCGCGCTGCTGCTGCCCAAGTGGATTCTGAAATGGATGGCGGAACGGCGATGTCGAGCGATACGCCACGAAGTGCCAATGTTCATCCACCTGCTGATGCTCCTGTTCGAGGCCGGGCTGTCGACGCGTCAGGCGTTGCAGAGTCTCATTCGCGAGGCGCGGGGCGTGCTGCCCGTGATCAACGAGGAGATGCAGGTGGTCCTGCGTCAGATCGAGGCCGGTGGCGATACCGCACAGGTGCTCAAGCAGCTGGGCGGCGCGCTGGAGGTGAGCGAACTCGAGACCGTGCTGGCGATTTTGCGTCAGGCGGACCGCTACGGCGGCGAACTGCGTGAGCCGCTGGCGGAAGCGCTGGCGGTGATGGAGGAACGGCGCGTCTTCGAGATGCGCGAGGCCGTCAACCGGTTGTCGGGGCGAATGACCGTCGTCATGGTGCTGTGCTTTCTGCCGGCGCTGCTGATCTTCGTCGCGGGTCCGCCGTTCGTCTCCATCTTCCGGGTGCTGGGCGCCGCTCAATGATGCCGCGTCTGCTCGTTTCACTCCTTCTGTGCGTAACGCTCGGCGCATGCCAGAGCACGCCGGAAACCCCGGAAGAGACCATTCGCGCGGCCAACAAGCAGGATACCGAGCAGGTCCACACCGAACTGGTGCGGAACATGATCGCCCAGCGCAAGTACTATGCGGCGCGCGCGCACCTCGACGCGCTGGCCCTGGAGTACGGTGACACGGCGGAAATCCTGTTGCTGAAGGCCGATTGCATGCGCCACCTCGGCGAAGTCGAGCAGGCGCGTGCGATCTATCAGTCGTTGCTCGACGGAGCGTACGGCGCCGACGCCGCCCACGGCATGGGATTGCTGCTGGCGGACAGGCACCTGGACATCGCGCTCG
>NZ_CAXFCL010000052.1:0-6398 GCF_964000955.1 uncultured Abyssibacter sp. | reverse complement strand
CGTGTTCGACTACGACCTGCCGACCCAGCCACTGCTGATCGACTATCCGAAGAACGGCAAGCTGGTGCCGGCGCTGGTGCAGAACACCAAGATGGGACTGATCTTCGTGTTCGATCGCGCCACCGGCGAACCGCTGGTCCCGATCGTCGAACGCGAAGTCCCGCAGACCGGCAAGGTGCCGGAAGAAATCCTCTCACCCACGCAGCCCTTCCCCGAGGGCATGCCCACGCTGGCGCCGCAGGGCTTTTCGCCCGAGGAGGACAGCTGGGGCTTCACGCCGATCGACAAGTGGCTTTGCAAGCGCAAGGCGCGCAAGTACCTGTCCGGCCCGATCTACACGCCGCCGAGCATCCAGGGGACGATCTTCTCGCCCTCCGTGGGTGGTGGCCCGAACTGGGGCGGCGGCGCCTACGATCCCGACAGCCACGTGATGGTGGTGCCGTCCAACCGCGTGCCGACCATCGTCCGCCTGATTCCGCGCGAGGACTACAGCAGCGAATCCGACGAGCAGGCCATCGAGTCCATGGGGCCGATGCGCTTCGAGGTGGACGGCGCACCCTACGTCTACGAAATCTCGCCGCTGCTATCTCCGCTCGGCGCCCCTTGCAGCGAACCGCCGTGGGCGGCGCTGACGGCGGTGGACATCGTCAAGAAGGAAATCCTTTGGGAAGTGCCGCTGGGCGACGTTGGTGCGATGTCACCACTGCCGTTCTCGCACGTCATCGGCACGCCCGGGGCCGGCGGCCCGTTGCTGACGGCCGGCGGGCTGGTGTTCATCGGCTACACGCTGGACGACTACTTCCGCGCGTTCGACGCGAAGACCGGCGAGACGCTCTGGCAGACCGAACTGCCGGCGGCTGGCACGGCGGTTCCCGTGACCTACGAGGTCGATGGCGAGCAGTACATCGTCATCCCGGCCGGTGGCCACACCATGTACCAGTCCACGCTGGGCGACTCGGTGATGGCCTACAAGCTTCCCAAATCGTGATCGGCAGCCGCCACCAGCAGAATCCGGAGTTCAGACCATGACCAGCACAGCACAATACGACCACATCGTCGTCGGCGGCGGGTCCGCCGGCTGCATCGTCGCGGCAAGACTGGCCGAGAGCGGCGCCAGGGTGCTGCTGCTGGAGGCCGGAGACGAGGCCGGCGATCATCCGGAGACGCTGTCCTCCGACGGCTTCAAGGATGCCTTCGCCAACGACGCGACCATGTTTCACCGCATGGCCTCGCCGCAGATCGACGGCAGCGGCAAGGCCAAGTTCGTGGGTACCGGTCGCGGCATGGGCGGCAGCGGCTCGGTCAACGGCATGGTCTACACCCGTGGCGACGTGCGGGATTTCGAGAACTGGCCGGCTGGCTGGCAGTGGGACGACAACCTGCCGGCATTCCAGGCCATCGAGGACAAGCTGGGCATTCGCAGCCGCGAGCCGACGCCCTTCGTCCAGCGCTTCATCGACGCCGCCTGCGCGGCGGGTCTGGAACGCAAGGACGGCATGAACGACGGTGACCTGCGCGGCGTCGTCGGCGCCAACACCATGAATTTCGAGGGTGAGTGGCGCCGCAGCTCCTACGTCGCCTGGCTGCACGGCAACCGTCCCGCCTCCCTGACCGTGTCCTGCCAGTCGCAGGCCACGCGGATTCTGTTCGATGAGCAGCGCCGTGCCACCGGTGTCGAGTACCGCCAGAACGGCCAGACCAAGCAGGCGACCCTCAGCGGAGAGCTGGTGCTGACCGCGGGGGCGCTGGAAACGCCCCGCCTGCTGATGCTCTCGGGCGTCGGCCCGGCCGCCAACCTCGACGAGGTCGGAATCAGCGTCGTCCAGGACGCCCCCGGCGTGGGCCAGCATCTGCTCGACCATCCCAACGTCGGGCTGGTCTACAAATCCAAGGATCCGGTGGATTTCACCTATCCGCAGGTCTACGCCTTCGACAACGCGGAACGACCCGCCGACGCACCCAAGGACCAGAAGGCTGACACCTGCTTCGTGCTGTTCGCGGTGTCCCCGACCATCAAGCACACCATGCTGCGGATGGGGCCGGTCACGGCGCTGCCGGGCAAGCTGTACCACATCGCTCCGCTGCGGGCGCTGATCCGCGGACTGATCCACCTGATCTTCGCCATTCCGGGCGTGAAGCGCTCGCTGGGCGGAATCTTCGGCCTGCTGGTCATCCTCGGCAAACCGCATTCCCGGGGCAGCATTCGCCTGCGCTCGGCGAATCCGGACGAACCGGCGGATATCGATCTCGCCTACTTCCGTGAAAGCAGGGACAAGGAGATCGTGGAAGCCGGCATCCGGAAAGCCCGATCCATCGCCGCGCAGCCGCAACTGGCGGACTGCCGGCCGCTGAACCCGACGGCCAAACCGGACACCCCTCCGGACAAGCTCTGGGCCGCCATCCACGGCGTGTCGATGACCACCTTCCACTTCGCCGGCACCTGCCGCATGGGAGACGACCCCGACAGCCCTCTGGACAGCGAACTGCGGGTCAAGGGTCTGGCCAACGTCCGCGTAGCGGACGCCTCGGCCATGCCTGAAGTCCCGGTCTCCGCGCTGAATGCACCGAGCATGATGATCGGATATCGGGCCGCTGACTTCATTCTGGGCGAATCGACCCCGTAACTTCAGTCTCGGCACGCAAAGCGACTGAATTTCATGGGCATTTTTGCCCGACTCTGTTCAGTTTGACTGGGCCCGAACGGGCCATTCCGGCGAATTTGACTGTAGCGGAGCACGGAATTGCCCACTGCGGCCGCAGTGCATGTACAGGCCCGGCGTCATTTGCAACGCTAGCCTGGCGTTCCCGCGCACGACAATCGGACAAACCGAGACCGGCGGGAACGGCGACAGGATGGAGGCACATCATGTTCCTTCGGAGCGCACGTTGCGGATGGAGCCCGGCGGGGAACAGCAGCCGGATCCAGCCGGCGGGCATCCGACATCAGGTGCACGACATCGGCCGGATCGCCGATGCAACGTCTCCATCGAATCAAGCGTGCCGCTGACGTAACGCGTCGGCGATCGGCCTGGCGGCCAGACAACGACAAGCACGCGTGGTCGACAATGGAGACAGGGATGGACACAGGTCGCTTCGCGGTACTGACGACGCTGGCACTCAGCCTGGGCATCGTCGCTTCGACAGCCTCGGCGCAATCATCTGACGAGGAGTCGCTGGAGTTCCTGTTCGGAGACGAACCCGCCGAACAGCAGCAGGACGCGTCCTCCGGAAACGAGCAACCGCCGCAGGAAGCGTCCAGCCGCGGCGCGGACACGAACCAGGACGCGGATGACAACCCGGAACCCTACGACGACGTCATCGCCGTCGAGGACGATTCCACAGCCATCCCCGCGGACGACACTCCGCGCCGCAAGCCGGTGGTGGAAGAGGTCATCGTCACCGCGCAGCGCCGCGAGGAGAACCTGCAGGACGTCGCGATCTCCATCACCGTCGTCGACCAGGAGCAGATCAGCAACGCCGACATGACCAACTCGGCGGACCTTGCGAACTACACGCCTTCGCTGTCCAGCAACCAGCGCTTCGGCCCGGAGAACGCGTCGTTCGCCATCCGCGGCTTCACCCAGGACTTGCGGACCACGGCTTCCGTGGCCACCTACTTCGCGGAAGTCGTGGCACCTCGCGGGCAAAGTTCACAAACCTCCGGCGATGGCGCCGGCCCTGGCGCCCTGTTTGACCTGGAAAACGTCCAGGTACTGAAAGGCCCGCAAGGCACGCTGTTCGGCCGCAACACGACCGGCGGCGCGGTGCTGATCGTGCCGAAGAAGCCCACCGAGGAGTTCGAGGGCTATGCCCAGGCCATGGGCGGCAATCTGGACGCCCTGCGTGCCCAGGCGGTCGTCAATTTCCCGGTCAACGATGACATCCGCCTGCGGTTCGGCGTCGATCACAAGGAGCGGCAGGGGCATCTGAACAACATCACGGGCATCGGTCCCGACGAGCTGGGCAATGTGGACTACACGGCGGCCCGCCTGAGCCTGGTCTGGGACATCACCGACAGTCTGGAGAACTACAGCATCCTGTCGTTCACCGACTCGGACACCAACGGCTACACAACGCGGCTGTTCGCCTGCAACACGGACATCGTCCCGGGCATCGACGACCTCACCGGCCTGCTGCAGGACCTGCTCAGCGGCAACATCGGCTTCGAGACGCTGACCAGCGTGGCCAACCCGTTTGCCCTGTTCACCGCACAACCCTGTCAGCAGCAGCTGGCCGACCAGGAGGCCTCCGGACAGGACGGCTTTTACGACCTTCAGAGCTCGGTACCGGGCACCTTCACGAAGATTCGCGAAAAGCGGTTCATCAACACGACCACCTGGGATATCACCGACAACCTGACGTTCAAGAACATCCTGTCCTACGCCCATCTCCACACCGAGAACGGCACGAACGTGTTCGGCACGTATTTCCCCGATCCCACCAACCCCGGCGGCAACCGCGAGTTCACGGTTGGCGCCTCGGTGGCGAGCCCGACCATCCCGGTCACCAGCCAGGAAACCTGGGTCGAGGAGATCCAGTTCCAGGGCAACGCCCTCGCCGACCGGCTGATCTGGCAGGCCGGCCTGTACTACGAGACCAGCCAGCCGGACGGCTTTTCCGGCAACACGTCGGCCAGCTTCCTGTACTGCGATCTCGGCACGATCGAGCAGGACCCATCCCAGTACGACTGCTTCGACCCGCTGGGCGGATTCCTCGGCGGCGTGCTGGTGCAGGAATACAAGACCGAATATCTGAACCAGGCGGTCTACGGCCAGGCCACCTACGACCTGTTCGACAGCCTCAGCGCGACACTGGGTCTGCGCTACACCTGGGACGAGACCGAGGGTTACGGCATCAAGACCCGCTACGCCTACCTGCTGACCGCGCAGCAGGCGCCGACGGTGACCGTCAGCACGCCCAGCGTGCGCAGCGAGGCACCGACGGGCATGTTCGAACTGAACTACCGCCCGTTCGACGGGATCATGACCTATGCGAAGTACACGCGCGGCTATCGGCAGGGCAGCGTCAACCTCGCGGCCGATTCGGGCGTCGATACCCACGAGGAAGAGACGGTGGACACCTACGAGATCGGCGCGAAGACCACATTCGGAGGTTGGGTGCCGGGACGCTTCAACTTCTCGGTCTTCTACAACGAACTGAAGGATCAGCAGTTGCAGGGCGGCTATGTTTCCACCGCCGCCGGCCCGACCACGGCCATCTTCAACGCCGGTGAGTCCGAAATCCAGGGCTTCGAGGTTGAAGCCTTCCTGCAGCCATTCCAGTTCCTCACCCTGGCATTGTCCTACTCCTACCTGGACACGGAATTGCTGGAGCAGGGTGATCGCAGCGACGATGTCTCGCAGGTCGGCTTCCTGGAAGGCTCCTCCTACACCCCGATCGCGGTCGTCGGCGATGAACTGCCGTTCGCGCCTCGGCATTCCTATGTCGCCAACATGAACCTGTTCCTGCCGGCACCGCAGAACTGGGGCCTGATGAGCCTGGGCGCCACCTACGCCTACACCGGCGAGCAGCGGGCGGCCGCGTCGAACTCCACGCCGTTCGATGTGCTGGATGATTTCGCGCTGCTGAACCTGAACCTGTCCTGGAACGAGATGTTCGGCTCCGGCTTCGACGTCACGCTGTTCGGCACCAATGTGCTCGACGAGGAGTACGTGACCTACGTCGGTGGCACCTACAACATCATCGGCATCGAAAGCCGCGGCATGGGCCTGCCGCGCACCTTCGGCGCCCGCATGCGATACAACTTCTGATCGTCATGGCGACGTGCCGCGTTCGCTCACCACGACGCGGGCGCGCGCCAGGTTCTGGACCCGGCCATAGCGCGTCCCGGGGTTGCGCTGTGTGGTGACACGCACGACGGCAAAGTGGGTACCTGACTCGGAGTAGGTGGCCTGTCGCGTCAACACGATATGGCGATCACTGAGATCGAGACGTTCGGACTCGGCGAACGTCCCGCTACCGTCGAAGTCCCACTCGGCAGCGACCAGGCGACCGCAGCTCGGCGGCAACTCCACCCTCGCCTCGAAACCCACGGTCTCGCCAGCCTCGACATCCGCGCGAGGACCGCCATTCGCCAGCAGCGACACCACGGGCTGGACACCACCGCGTTCGCTCGCGGCGGCAGGCAGTTCGATCCGGGCATCATCCACGCGATAACGTGTCTGCGCCGGCCTCACACCGGCCTCCACCCAGGCGCTGAGATCACGCAGCCCCTGCTGCAGCACCCACTTTCATTGTAGATACAGCGCCATCCATCGATGGCCTAGAACTCTCGACTGCGTTGGATTTTATCGCTTCATTCTCTTGGGCCAAGGCCCTTTCTCTTTGGGAAAGGGTCTCATCAATCTGTCCTCTTTGAACCTCTTTGTAGCTGGCGT
>NZ_CAXFCL010000051.1:0-24235 GCF_964000955.1 uncultured Abyssibacter sp. | reverse complement strand
GTAGCTGTCGGACTCGTAGACCTGGATGAAGGTCACGCTGGCTTCGGTATCGCTGGTCACCTCGACGCTGGGCTCGACCACACGAACCCGAATGGCATCGGGCGCGCTGACGCGCGCGCGGCGAATCCGCGCCCACTGCGCTCGCGTGGTGCCGTCCTCGGGGTCGAAGTCCGGGTGATAGGCGTCCAGATAACCATCGACGTTCTGGTTGGACCAGGCGCTGGCCCAGCCGAACAGCGTGCGCGTCAGACCGTCGGAAATGTCGCTCTCGGCGCTGGCGGCCTGCTCCGGAGCCGGCTCCGGCGTGCTGACCGGTGTCGGCGGCGTGATCGGCTGCGGTTCCGGCGTGGTCGTTTCCTGCTCCGCGGCCGCGACCTCGACCGACTCGGTATCCGTTTCCGGCGTCACGCCATCCATCTGGTTGAGCAGATTCAGCTTGATGCGGATGGAGTCGTTGTTCTGATCCAGCACCAGCGCGCGGTTGTATGCGGCGGTGGCCAGCGCGGTGTAGACGTCGCCGAGATTCTCGTGCGCGGTCGAGTAGCTGGGGTGCGTGGACAACGCCGCCTCCAGCGCGTCGCGGGCGCGCTCGTAGTCCCCGCGTTGCGCATACAGAACCGCCAGGTTGTTGTACGGCTCGGGCAACTGCGGAAAGTCACGGGTGAGATCCGCGAACACCTGGATGGCCTCGTCGGCGCGCGACATGCGCACCAGTACCAGGCCGCGGGTGAACCGCGCCTCGGCATCCTGCGGACTGGATTTCAGATGGGTGTCCAGCAGCGCAAGTGCCTGCGCAAACCGGCCTTCGTTGATTAGCTGACGCGCCTGAGCGAGATCCGCCGCGGAGGCGGGCAACGCGAAACACGCGCCGACGGTGAACATCACGCCGGCAAAGATGTGTCGTGTGTTGATAGGGAGCATCCCGTAAACCTTCAGAATGAAAGGCGAAAACCCTAGGCTGGCGAAATGATAACAACAAGCTCATTGGTTGAGCAGGGCGGCGGCCCTACAATGCGGAAGCATCATCCATGCAAACCAGCGTGACCAGCGGGAGAACGGGGTGCAAAGACTGTCGTTTCTGATTGACGCGGGTGGACCGGTAATTCTGGTCCTGATCCTGTTGTCGATCCTCTCGCTGACCATCGCACTGGTGAAGCTCTGGCAGTTCGTGCGGTTGCGCGTCGGCGACGTGCAGTTCGTCAATCCGTCGATCAACCTATGGATTCGCGGTCGGCACGACGAGGCCATCGCCATGGTCGACGGCCATCCGAGCCCGGTCGCGAGAGTCATCGAATGCGCGATGAATTCGCATGGCCGCAGCCCCGAGGCGCGCTCGGCCGAGGTGGCCCGCGTGGCCAGCGAGGAGCTGGAGGGCCTGCGGGCCTTTCTGCGGCCGCTGGAAGTTGTCGCCTACCTCAGCCCGCTGCTGGGTCTGCTGGGCACCGTGATCGGCATGATTCGCGCGTTTCGCGAGCTGGAGCAGGCCGGAGCACGCATCGACCCGTCGCTGTTGTCGGGCGGAATCTGGGAAGCGCTGCTGACCACCGCCGCCGGGCTGATCGTGGCGATTCCCGCGGTCATCATCCTGCAGTGGTTCGATCGCCGCATCGAACGCGTCAGCCATCGCATGCGGGATGCGGCCACCCGGCTGCTCTATGCGCCGGACGCCTGACCAGATCATCGCCCCGATTCACTGGCTGGCCGCAGCCGGCCTGGCCACGATTGCCCATCTGGGTGTCATCGCCCCCGGCGGCGAAAGCATTGAACTGACGCATGCCGAGGAATCCGGAGTCGCGCTTGACCTGAGCGTCCTGCCGCAACAGGAGCAGACTGCCGAAACCAGAGCGCCGACACCGATCGCCAAACGGGTCGTGCCGGAACCCGCCGACACCCGCTCACCGCCTGCGTCCGCGGGGGCGCGGTCCAGCGGACGCGCAACGTCACCCGCCAACTCAAGCGCATCGGCCACCGCTGCGCGCGCCACGAGCGCTCCGTCCGTTGGTGTCGCCGACTACTTCACCGAGCTGCAGCAGTGGCTGACGCAATTCCGCGACTATCCGGACAGCGCACGCCGCCGGGGCTGGGAGGGCGTCGTCGAGCTCGCGTTCACGGTCGAACCTGACGGCCGGGTGCATGGCGCGCGAATCGTCCGCTCGTCGGGCTTTCCCATCCTGGACAACGCCGCCTTCGAAATGCTGGCGCGCGCCGCGCCGTTGCCACCGATTCCCGCCGAGCTGTCGGACCAGGGCCTGGCGATCACGGTGCCCGTGGGATACCAGCTGCGCGTCGGCGCCAATCAGTAGATCGGCGGATCTCCGGGCGGCCGCTTCTTGAAGCGGCGGTGCATCCAGAAATACTGCTCCGGACAACGGCGGATCGCCGTCTCGAGCGTGGCGGTGATACGCCGCGTGTCCTCGATCACGTCGTCGGTGGGGAAGTTCTCCAGCGGCGCGCCGAATACCACGCGATAGCGGTTACCGGGCAGGCACTCCGGATAGAACGGCACGACCTGGGCGCGGCCCATCTCGGCCAGGCGTGACGTCGCGGTCAGGGTCAGCGTCGACACGCCAAAGAACGGCACGAACGCGCTGTTGCGATGACTCAGCGTCTGATCGGGCCCGTACCAGACCGCCCCGCCCTTGCGCAGCGTCTTGATCAGCGCCCGCAAATCCCGGCGCGGCACCGACGGCCGCCGCGAGCGGACCTCGCGCGCCCGGGTGGTCACGACATCCCAGAACCGGTTGTCCAGCGGGCGGTACATGGCGTGAAACGGTCGCTGCATCGCCACGTAGCGCGCCGCCAGTTCCAGCGTCGTGAAATGGCCGGTCAGCAGAATGACCCCGCCCTGCTCCAGCGCCCGGTCCAGATGCTCCAGCCCGATCACCTCGCCGCGACCGGCAAGCTTGCGGTCGGATGCCCACCAGGCCAGCGCCGCCTCGATCAAACCCCGCCCCATGGCGGCGAAATGCCCCCGAGCAACCGCATCCCTCCGCTCGGGCGTCCAGTCCGGAAAGCAGACGCGCAGATTGGTCTCGACGACATGACGCCGCGATGCCGACAGACGCCGGAACAGACGCCCGATGCCAGTGCCTGCCCACATCAGCACGGGGTACGGCAACAGGAGCAGCAGGCGGATCAGCGCATAAAGCACCCAGTCCCCCCAGTGCTTCGGCCCCTTGGGGGCCGGCCGGCTCGCCATGGGGCTCATCGCGAGCCCCCCGCGTGCCGGGCTGGGGCTGGGCGCCGCTTTGACGCACAATGCCCGCGTCCCGCGCGTGTCAAAGTTCCACGCGGACGGGGCCGAGCCATTTCCACCGAGTCGAGGCCGCCGAGCAACGCATGTCGGGACCCATTCGCGAAGCGCGACGTCAGGATCATCATCACCACATTTTATATGACCCCGACCTCGTACCCGAGCCGAACGCCGCCCTGTTCGATCCGGACACATGGGCGGCCCGGGATGCGCTCCAGCCCGTGGACGCAGGTCGCGGGGCAGCCTGGTTTGTGGGTTCCCCCGTCAATCCCTGGGTTCTCCGCCATTACCGCCGCGGCGGGCTGCCGGGCAAACTGATCCGTGACCACTACTGGCACAACTCCAACGCGCTAAGCCGGCCGTGGCGCGAGTTCCGCATCAGCGCCCGCCTGCATGCCCAGGGCCTACCGGTCCCGCGCCCGGTCGCAGCCTGCCTCAGCCGCCATGGCCTGACCGACACGGGCGCGCTGATCACCTGTCGCATTCCCGACGCCCGCTCGCTGGGCCAGCGCATGCAGGATGGCGATCTCACCGCCGGTGACTGGCGCGCGGTCGGCGCGGTGATCGGTCAGCTGCATGCCGAGCAGGTCTGGCATGCGGATCTGAACATCGCGAACCTGCTCTGCGACGGAGACGCGCGCTGGCACCTGATCGACCTGGACCGCGCGCGCCTGCGCGCCGGACGTTACTGGGCCGCGGGCAACCTGAAGCGGTTGCGGCGCTCCCTGGACAAGCTGATCTCCCGTGCACCTGACACACGGTTCGTCGAGGCCGACTGGTCGGCCCTGCTGGCCGGCTATCAGGACGCGGTGTGAACCCTCGCCCCCGGATGGAAGTGGTTTACACCACGCTCGCGCGCTGGTCGTACACCGCGCTGTTCTATATCGCCGTCCCGGTGGTCCTGCTGAACCTGCTGCGCCGCGGCCGGCGTCAGCGCGCTTATCTGCACCGCTTCGGCGAACGCTTCGGCTGGTGTCGACCCAGCGCCCACGTCACGCCGGTCTGGCTGCATGCCGTGTCGGTGGGCGAAGTGGAAGCGGCCGCACCGCTGATCCGCCGACTGATCGACCGCTACGGCAACGATCCGATTCTCGTCACCTGCGGCACGCCGACCGGCTCGGCCCGCATCCGCGAGCTGTTCGGCGAGACTGTTGATCATTGCTATCTGCCCTACGATCTGCCGACGTCCGTGAACCGGTTCCTGGCGCGCAAGCGACCCGCGCGGGCAATCATCATCGAGGCGGAACTCTGGCCCAATCTCTACGCCGCCTGTCATCGGCGCCGTGTCCCGCTGGTGTTGGTCAACGCGCGGATGTCGCCCGGCTCGTTCCGTGCCTGGAGCCGCGTGCCGCGACTGGCGCGGGTGATGCTCGGACGGATCACCTGCGTGCTGGCCCAGCATGAGGACGACGCCACCCGCTTTGTCCAGCTTGGCGCCCCAGCCGACCGCGTCCGCGCGTCGGGCAACATCAAGTTCGATCGCGAGCTGCCGGCCGATCTCGCGGCCCGGACCGATGCGCTGATCGAGGCCGTGAACTGGCCCTCGCCAGCGCCGCCGACGCTGATCGGCGCCAGTGTTCATCCGGGCGAATGGCCGATCCTGCTGGAGGCGTTCCGCGAGTTGCGCGAGCGGTTTCCGGCCGCCCGTCTGGTGCTTGTCCCGCGCCACCCGGAACGGTTCCGCGCAGCGCGTGACGCAGCAATCGACGCGGGCTGGACGGTCCGGTCCCGCTGTGAGCCCACAGGACCAGCGGACTGCGATGTGCTGATCGGCGACACCATGGGCGAACTGCTGGCGATGTTCGGGCTGGGGCAGGTGGCGTTCGTCGGAGGCAGTCTGGTGCCCATCGGCGGGCACAATGTGCTGGAGCCGGCGGCGCTGGGCATGCCGGTGCTGTTCGGCCCGCATCGGCACAGCTTTCGCGCCGCCGGTGACGCGCTGATGACCGCTGGGGGCGGCTGGGAGGTTCGGGACGCGGCCGAGCTGTCGGAACGGGTCGCGGCGCTATGGGTGGACGACGACCTGCACCGCAGGACCGGGGCGGCGGCCCGCTCCGTCGTGCTTCGCAATCAGGGTGCGGTCAACCGCGCGCTGGATGCGGTCGACGCGATCGAGGTGCGCTGACCGCTACCGCTTTTGGGCAGACCAGTCTTCCGACAGCACCGTCTGCAGGCGCTGCAAGGCGCTGGCTGTCGCATCCGCCTCGGCCTGACGCCGCAGACGCGGGTCCGTCCAGGTTCGGGCATCGACGCCCAGCTCCGAAATCACCTGCCGCGCATAGCCGGCTTCGCCGGAGGCAAGATCAACCATCACCACATCAATGTAGGTCAGCAGCGCCTGGCTGGGCAGGTCGACATCCCGGGGGCCCGTCGCGGTCGTGACCCGCACCAGCCCGCCGGACTCCTGCGGGCGGAACTGCTGATCCATCGACAGCAGGAAGATGGTGTCCACGCCGAACAGCTTGCCGGTCTGGCGCAGGTTCTCCAGGCCGCGGCCCGCCTTGAGATAGCTGTCGTCAATCGGGCGGATCGAACGCTTCACCGAATCGGAGGACAACGCCTTGCGCATCGCCGCGATCATGCTCAGCCGGTTCGCCTCGGCAACGGCACCGGACGACTCGCTGGGCAGCACGCCAACGCCCACGCGTGCCGACGCCGGGTGCCTGCCCCGCTCCAGCGGCTCGCCGTCGAAATAGCCGGCAAGACGGGTGTCGAATCGCGCCACCGGCTCCGGCGTGCTGGCACAGCCCGCACAGATCAGTGCCAGCGGAATGGCAACGCGGCATATTGTTCGCCCAATCACAGCAGAATCCCCAATCTCAGGATGGTCGACGCATGATCGTGTACGGAGATTCCCGTTCGGGCAACTGTTACAAGATTGCCCTGCTCGCCCGGCATCTCGGCATCACGCTGGAATGGCGCGAGGTCGATGTCCTGTCCGGAGCCACCCGCAGCGACTGGTTCCTGTCGATCAACCCGTTCGGCAAGCTGCCCGTGGTCGAACTGGATGACGACACGCATCTGGCCGAATCCAATGCCGTGCTCTGTTACCTGGCGGAGGGCACGGCCTGGTGGCCGGATGAACGGCTACTGCGCGCCGAAGTGCTGCAATGGCTGTTCTGGGAGCAGTACTCGCATGAACCGTATATCGCCACGGTGAGGTTCTGGGTGGCCCTGAGCGGCCAACCCGAGGCGCACACCTCGCAGATCGCCAGGTGCCGGCCGCAGGGTGAGCGCGCGCTGCGTCGCATGGACGGGCATCTCCGTGAACGACGCTGGCTGGTCGGCGGACACCCCACCATCGCCGACATCGCGCTGTTCGCCTACACCCATGTCGCGGAAGAAGGCGGATACCGCCTCGACGACTATCCCGCCGTACTGGCTTGGCTCGACCGCATGCAGGGCTTGCCGGAGCACATGCCCATGCAGACACCGCGGGCGCTTTGGCAGCCTGCTCATCCGTGTCCATGAATGTGGGATTTTTGTACCATTACCGACCGATTCGACTGCTCCCGCCGCCATGCATCCATTGGTCAAACTGCAAGCCTGCTGTCTCGGCGGGCTGATTCTGATTGCAACCGGCTGCACCACCACGCCGGACGGTCCGACAGTCGATCCGGATGACTACCTGGACGCGCTGGCCCAGCGCGCCCGCACCGAGCAAACGGTTCTCATCGGGGACGGCTGCATCATCTCGGACCAGCCGGGCCGTGAAGACGTCATCATTCACGATGCGTCGATCCGCATCGGCGAGGCGGCGGCGGACGGTCTGCGCCGCGCACTGGAAGACCATCGCGCGGCTCCGGCCCGGAACAGACTGCCGGGATACTGCGCCGGCACCGAGTCCGTTGACCCTGACCGCCGAATCCGCATCGCGGAAACGGAACGGCGCGCCCATCGCAACCGGCGTGTCCGGGACACGTTCATCGGAGACCGCGAGGAATCCGTTTCCGTCGCCTACTACCGTCTGCTGGATCAGGTCAGACGCCGGGTGTTGAGCGACAGCAGCACGGAGTACGGGGCACGCGCCCTGGAACTGCCGGAGACGACACTGGAGACGCTCCGAACCGACGCGGATGCGGAGCTCGCCTGGGTTTACCGCGTATTCGGCATCGCCGTCGATCACCGCGCGGCGGCGCAGGCCCGCTTCGGTACCAACAGTTTCTCCCGGTTCGGCAGCAGCCAGGACGGTGTCACCGAAGACGGGCAGATCCTCAACCAGGACGACGAGGACAGCTACGGGTACGTGGTTGCGCTGGTCGACCTGAGCAACGGCGACCTCCTCTGGTACAAGCGTTCGATCAACAATTTCGGTGACCCGCGGTCTCCGGAAGTGTTTTATCAGTCCTGGGCCCACAAGGCGCTCAAGCCGCTGTTCCCGCGCTAGTCACGCCCCGGCGGGGGCACTGACCACTCGTCGGCCAATAACCCGGGGATTGTGATCCCTTGCACAAAGTCGCCCCGTTCCACTGGATTTCCCGCGTCAGATCGGCGTACGTTCCCACAATGACAGTTCGTTAAGTACGCATTGACACGTTAAAACCTGACGTCGAGGGACCGACATGCAGAAGGGAGTTTGGGCGGCGGCGCTATGCGCCAGCCTGCCGATAGCGGCCGTACAGGCGCAGGACGCGCCACTGACGCGGTACATCGGATTGAGCGGCCACTATGTCGAGGCCGATGACGAACGCGATGTCGATTACGGCTACGGGTTCAGCGTGCTGCTCGGTCATCAGTTATTCGAGGCGGACAGCCCGCTGTACCTCGAAGGCATCTTCTCCGCGACCAGCCTGGAAACCGGGGTCGAGGGGTTCACCGATTTCTACCAGTACCAGCTCGGTCTGGATCTGGCCTATGCATTCGGTGACCGCGAGGCGCTGACGCCCTTCGTGTTCCTGGGCGGTGGCGCGATCTACGACGACGTCACGCCGGACATGCTGGACTCCACCGAACCTTACGCCAACGCGGGTCTCGGCCTGGTCTCGGCCCGGCTTGGCGACTGGAACGTGCGCCTGCGGGGCGACGCGCGCTACATCTACGACTGGTTCCAGGACGGCTTTGGCGATGTTCGTGTGTCCTTCGGGCTGGAAATCCCGCTGAGCCAGTCGGCACCCGTTGCGCCACCACCACCGCCGCCGGAACCCGAAGTGCGGGTCATCGAACCGCCGCCGCCCCCGGATGGAGATGGCGACGGCGTGCCGGATCCCTACGACTTCTGCAAGAACACGCCACCCGGCGCGCAGGTCAACGAATGTGGCTGCGCGATCGGAGAGGTGCTGCAACTGCGCGGCGTGAAGTTCGAGTTCGATTCGGCCCGGCTGACCGCCAACGCGCAGGCAATTCTCGACAGCATCGCCAAGACCGTCATGCACTACGACGCCGTCGAGGCCGAGATCGCCGGTCATACCGACTCGCTGGGCGATGGAGGCTACAACCAGTCACTGTCCGAGGAACGCGCCCGCGTCGTTCGTGACTACCTGGTCGAACGCGGTGTCGCGGCCGGCAGACTGACCGCCGCCGGTTACGGCGAGTCCGACCCGATTGCGGACAATGACACCGAGGAAGGCCGCGAACGCAACCGTCGGGTCGAACTTCGAATCCGCTGAACCAGGAGATTCCGATGATGACGGAACAATCGACATGGCGGCGATGGATGGCCGTACTGCTGATCGCCATGCTGGCGCCCCTGGCCGGATGCTCCGCGGACGGGGACGTGCCGCCAGGAGGTGTCGCCGATGGCGGTGATGATGGCGGCGACGACGGCGGCGATGGTGGTGGTGGCGACGGCGGGGATCCGACCCTGACCTGCGTGCAGCCCATCGGCGGCGCGGGCGCGACGGCCGTCGGCGATGTCTCCGGACTGTGCCTGGGTTGCTCGGTGGACAACCCGGACAACGCGGTCGACGACGACCCGGACAACTTCGCGTCACTGAGCATTCCCGTCGGCCTGCTCGGTGGGACGGCGAGCCTGCTGCTCTCCGCACCGGATGGCGTGGTCTACCCCGCGGGCAATGAGGGTGGCGCGACCGTGGAGATTCCGCCCAGTCTCCTGGCGCTGGACCTGCTGCAAACCGTCTCGCTGGATTTCGTGCTGGATGACACGCTTGTCGAAACGGTCAACGACGCAGCGCTGCTGAACCTGTCGGCGCTCAACATCCAGGTGGTCGGCGGCGGGGAGCTGTTCGCGCTGTCCGCCCCGGCCACCACGGCGTTCGACGCGGTTCAGATCAACGCGACGGCCACCCTGGCCAGCCTGCTGTCGGGCCTCAATGTCTACGCGGGCTGCGGACAGTATGAGGAGGTCGGCACCGCCGCCGCCCGCTGAGGTCGATCCGGAGTCTGCGGCGCCCCCGGAGACTCCGGCCCTCGTTGAAGGGGGCAACACGGGCTAGAATCGGGTGCCTGCGGGTCGTCGCCCATCCGGAATCGGAATGGACCGGCCATGCGCAAGACATGCCGTCATCCGTTCCACCAACCTGATCGCCCGTGCGCCAAGCCCTGCTCACGATTGCCGCGCTGCTGATCGCCGCAGCGATTCTGCTGGCCGGCAACGGCCTGCAGAACACCTTGCTCGCCGTGCGCGGCAACCTCGAGGGGTTCTCCCTCACCGCGATCGGACTGCTGTTGTCGTCGTTCTTCGTCGGCTTCGTCGCCGGATGCAAGCTCACGCCATTATTCGTCAAGAGCGTGGGGCATATCCGGACGTTCACGGCGCTCGCGTCCATCGCGTCCGCCGCGGCGTTGGGCCATGCCCTGTTCGTGGACCCGGCCTGGTGGATGGTGCTGCGACTGATCACCGGCGTCTGCATCGCCGGGCTGAACATGATCATCGAGAGCTGGATCAACGAACGGGCGCCGTCTGAAAAGCGCGGTCGCATTCTCGCGATTTACCGCATGGTCGATTTCTCCGCGTTGCTGATCGGCCAGGCATTGCTGACGCTTGCCGACCCGCTCGGCTTCGTGCTGTTCGCCGTGGTCTCGATCCTGATTTCGCTGGCCCTGGTGCCGGTGGCGCTGAGCACCGCGGTGGCCCCACAGCCGATCAAGGGCGCGCAACTGAACATCCGCAAGCTGTGGCGCATCTCCCCGGTCGCCGCGGCGGGCACGCTGAGCTGCGGCGCGGCCAATGGCGCATTCTGGGCACTGGGTCCCGTGTTCGTGCAGCAGGTTGGCTACGAAATCGGCGCGGTGGCAACGTTCATGAGCGCGGCCATCCTTGGCGGCGCACTGGGCCAATGGCCGCTGGGGGTGATCTCCGATCTGGTGGACCGTCGCCGCGTCATCGCCGCGATTGCGTTCGGCGCCGTGCTGGCCTCCGCCGCCATCGCACTCTACGGTCGGGTGCACCTGTGGACCCTGTTGCCGGCAGCGGTGATGTTCGGCGCGATGTCGATGCCGATTTTCGCCATCAGCGCCGCGCTCGCCCACGACCGTGCCGCACCCGGCGAGTATGTGGAGACCAGTGGCGGCTTGCTGTTGCTGTACGGCGTGGGCGCGATGATCGGCCCACTGGTCGGCGCGCGCGCCATGGACTGGGCGGGTCCGCAGGCCCTGTTCGTCTATGCCGGAGCGGTGTATGTGATCTACGCAACCTTCTCGCTGCTGGAGATCCGGCGACGCCCGCCAGTGCCGTTCGAGGACATGGCGCCCTACGCCCCGGTGCCACGAACCACGCCGGCAGTTTTCGAACTGGCACCGCAGGACGAGTCGGATGAAGACCCGAGCACCCTGCCGGATGGCTTTCACCGCGGCTAGCGTGATTCCTGTCCGGACAGCGGCGCATCGGCCGCTTCCGCGCCCATCGCATCCACGGGCCGGGCTCGCACCGCCATGCGCCTGCGCCAATGGGAACCCAGACCGTCCAGCGTGAAGATGGCCAGCGCCAGCCAGATGCAGCCGAAGCCGACCGCCTCGACCGGCGTGAACGCCTCACCATAGATCAGGGTGCCACTGAGCAATTGCAGGCTCGGCGCCAGATACTGCAACACGCCGATGGTCGACAACGGTACGCGCCGGGCCGCGATCGCGAA
Organism: uncultured Abyssibacter sp.; assembly: GCF_964000955.1. Taxonomy (NCBI): domain Bacteria; kingdom Pseudomonadati; phylum Pseudomonadota; class Gammaproteobacteria; order Chromatiales; family Oceanococcaceae; genus Abyssibacter; species uncultured Abyssibacter sp. The sequence goes on along the minus strand of NZ_CAXFCL010000051.1, from coordinate 12,952 downwards.
CAGCACCAGCGGAACCGCGGTGGCAATGCCCGCGACAATCAGCAATGCGTCGGTCTGCCAGTCAACCCGGAGAAAGGCGCCCTCGCCACGCGCCCACAGCCAGATCAGCCACCCGCTGACCAGCGGGAAGTAGACGATGGATTCCCAGGCCAGGCCGGGCACCGATTCCACGTCAGTGACCTTTCGAACCACGGAGTAGAGCGCGAACGAGCAGGCCAGCACCAGGGCAATCCATGGAAGTCGGCCATGCGACACGGTCATGTAGGCGACGCCCACGGCGGCCACCACCACCGCCGTCCATTGCCTCGGATTGAGACGCTCCGAGAACAGCACCACACCGAACACGACGTTGACCAGCGGGTTGATGAAGTACCCCAGACTGGTCTCGACGATGTGACCGGCGTTCACGGCCCAGATGTAGAGGAACCAGTTGCCCCCGATCAGCGCCGAGGAGAGGGTGAGGTTGCGCAGCACCTTCGGGCGCGACAGCAACGGGCGTACCCAGCGCGTGCCCCGCGTCAGCAGCAGAAACGCCAGCACCCACAGGCAGCACCAGGTCAGTCGATGCGCGACGATCTCCAGCGCCGGGACATGCTCCAGCGACTTCCAGTAAATCGGAAACATGCCCCAGATCAGGAATGCCCCGACGGCGGCGAACAGACCTCGATTCACTCCAAGTTTCCCTGATGCAGCGGCTCGGCCGGCGCGCGACTCTAACACCCGGACGCGACGGGGTGTTGGACACGGGCGCGTCCGGTCGCATGCGGCCTCGGTGCTAGACTGACGTCCGTCCATGCTCGGCGCTGGATTCGTCGATGGTCACCTATCCGGATCCGAACTGCGCCCCGGTCGACGCGGTGCCCGAGCATCGCCAACGCACGAATTCCCCGGCCATGTTTCAGGACCCGACCATGCGGTGTCGCAGGATCTGAACGGACCGCAACTGGAGCGTGACGCGCGGGCCGTGGTCGGCGATCAGTTCAGCTGGTCACCCCGCCCGACGGGCGCGTTCACTCGATCCCGCTGACGCCGCGGGTTACCTTGAATCCCGCCTGCTCCAGCGCTTCGATGATGCGAAGCGCATGCGCCTCGTCCTGCGCCTCGACCAACGTATCGAGCACGGCGTCCTTGGGGTGGTGAATCACCTGCAAGCGCTGGTGATGAACCTGCACGATGTTGCCACCGGCCTGGCCGATGGTCGCGGCCACGCGCCCGAGAAAACCGGGGCTGTCCTGGATCGCCACCTGCAGATGCACCAGCCGGGATTCCAGCACGAGCTGGCGGGTCAGGACCGAGGCCAGCAATCGTGTATCGATGTTCGCGCCACACAGTACCAGCCCGACCTTGCGTCCACGATAGCGCTCGGGCTCGGTCAGCATCGCCGCCAGTCCCGCGGCGCCCGCGCCTTCGGCGATGACCTTCTCGACGTTGACGATCAGACCCACGGCACGCTCGATAGCCGTCTCCGGCACCTGGGCGAATTCGTCAACGCACTCACGAATAACCGCGAGTGTCTGTCGACCGACGTTCTTGACCGCGATGCCCTCCGCGATGGTTTGCCCACCCTTGGGCAGATCGGGCTGGCCTGAGATCGCCGCCCATGCCGAGCAATACCCCTCGGATTCGACGCCGACCACGCGAATGCCCGGGTTCATGGCTTTCGCCGCGACGGCGCAGCCGCTGATGAGCCCGCCGCCACCAATGGGCACGACCAACGTGTCCAGATCCGGCTGATCCTCCAGCATTTCCAGCGCAAGCGTGCCCTGGCCGGCCATGACCATGGGATCGTCATAGGGATGGACGAGCGTGCGTCCCTCGGCCACCAGCGCCTCCATCTTGTCCTGAGCCTCGGCCAGGTTTTCGCCGTGGAGGACCACGGTCGCACCGAGATCACGGGTGTTGCGAATCTTGGTGAACGGCGTGTTGACCGGCATCACGATGGTGCTGTCGATACCCAGACGACCGGCGTGATAAGCCACGGCCTGGGCGTGGTTGCCGGCCGACATCGCCACCACACCGGCGCGGCGCTCGTCCTCGGTCAGCGACGCCAGCTTGTTGAGAGCACCGCGTTCCTTGAACGACGCGGTGAACTGGAAGGTCTCGAACTTGAGGTAGACCTCGGCGCCGGTCATCTTCGACAGCACGCGGGAGCGTTGCAGCGCTGTGCGGTTGACCTGCCCCGCCACAGTGCTGGCGGCGGCGCGGATGTCATCGAAGGTGATCATGGCGGATGCCCCGGAAATCAGCGGGGCAGTGTATACCCGGACAAGGCAACACGGATTGATTCACGCCGCGAAGCGACTGCCGGAACACCGGCCAGGCGAGGGCGTGCGAACCGGTCCGTGGGCTCCTAGCGCGGCGGCGCGGGCAGTTCGAACGTGATGCAGGCACCCCGCCCCGGCTCGCCTTCGGCCGAGATCCGTCCATCGTGGGCACGGACGATCTTCTCCGCGACCGCCAGCCCCATCCCCATGCCGGGGTAACGGCTCTCCGGGTTGAGGCGCTGGTAGACGCGAAACATCCGCTCCGCGTGCGCCGGCTTGAAGCCGATGCCGTTGTCACGCAGTTGATAGCGGACACGTGTCCCGGCCTGAATCAGTTCACCGTGCAGATGAATGTGCACCGGTCCATCCTGGCGGCGGAACTTCAAGGCGTTGTGGACCAGGCACCTGAGCACGCGCATCAACTGCGTCGGCTCGCCGAACAGCGGCGGCAGACTGCCGAGACAGAGGTAGACCGGACCGTCGCTGAAGCTGTCGGCCAGATCGGCGAACACGCCACCGAGCAATTCGTCCATCTCGATGGCCCGGAACGGACCGCCGTTGCGGGTCGCACGCGACAGTTCCAGCATCGCGCCGAGCATGTTGCTCATGGTGTCGGCGCCCTTCTGGATCTGCTCCAGGTATTCGTCGCTGCCCTCCGGCAGCTCGCTGCCAAACCGCTGGCGGAACAAATCGTTGAAGCCACGGATCGCACGAAGCGGAGCGCTCAGGTCGTGGGAGACGATGTAGACGAATTGCTCCAGCTCGGCATGCAAGGCTTCCAGGCGCTCCTTGGCATCCTGCAATTCGGTGATGTCAACCGCCACGCCGGCCACGCCACTGACCTCGCCGTGAATGTCCCGCAACGGAAACTTGGCGCTCAGCATGGTCCGGGTCGTCCCGTCGACCACCATGGACACCTGCCGGTTCATCAACTGCTTGGTGGTCATGACCCGCTGGTCATCGTCACGGTATTGCCGCGCCAGCTCCGCCGGCACGAAGGCGTCATCGGGTTGACCGGTGACGGCATCCGGATCATCCACCCCCAGTACGTGAGCCCAGGTCGGGTTCACCAGCAGGTAGCGCGACTCACGGTCCTTGGCGTAGATGAACAACGGCGCGTAGCGGATGATGTTGTCCAGTAGCTGCCGCGCCTCGTGCAGAGCCAGCTCGGCGTGTTTGCGTTTGTGAACGTCGAGCAACGCGCCAGCCAGGCGGATGCCGCCATCGGCGGTCGGCACCGCCTCACCCTTCAACGCATACCATCGATAGGCGCCATCCGGCTGCCGCAGGCGAACGGTGTGGTCGAAGGAGGCGATCGTTTCCGCCGCTTCCAGCACCTCGAAAACCGCGCGGTCCTCAGGGTGCGCCAGTCCGCGCAACCACGCGGTCGTGGCCGGTGACGCGGAGTCCAGGCCGAGCATCTCGTACATGCGGTCGGACCACCACATGACACCGTCATCTCCCGGCTCCCGCTGCCACAGGCCGACACCGCCCCCGCGCACCGCCTGGGTCAGGTGCTCGCGTGTGCTGGCCAGCTCCCGGACCAGCTCCTGTTCACGCTGCAGATTGCGGCGTGCACGCACCAGCAACCACAGCACGACCAGCGTGAGAGGCAACCCCACGAGCAGGAAGTAGGTGAGCTGAAACACCCCCTGGACGGCGCTGTCGGGCGACCGCAGTACACCCCAGATCGGCGGCAGGCTGATCAGCACCGTCCCCGCCCAGAGGCCGATATTCGCGGCCAGAGCCACCCGCGCGGTGGCCAGGACGGTGATCAGCATGAACAGCAGCGGGATGAATGCGAACACCGGCATGAAAGCGCTGGTCGACGGATCCTCGAACAGCGGTCCGTGCATCACGCTGGTGATACGGATCAGTACGCCCGCCGTCACCGCAAGCGCGAGCGCGTTGCCACACCAGAGCACCAACGCCGGCCGCCAAAGGCAAACCAGACCCGGCACCAGACAAAGCACCGCGGTGACACCGGTCGCCACGTAGTCGATCCAGCCGTCGTAGGGCAGACGCAGGATGGTGAGGAACATCAGCCCGCACAACAGCGTGAGCCCGACGGAGGACACGACCACCGTCCGGCGTTGCGTTGCGTTGATCGCGTGAACCGGATCCGTACCGGACTGCGCCGCGGGCATCATTGGTTGCGTCGTCCCTCCGATCGTCGACGCGACAGATACCGGCTACGCGTCGATCAATGCGTCCAGCATAGCCAATCGGCGACGCAGCTCCGACGTTGAACACCCCAGCACGGTGACGTGACCGACCTTGCGACCCGGTCGCGCGGACTTGCCGTACGCATGAATCCGCACACCGGGAATCGCCGCGAGTTCCGCCGTCGCCGGCATCGAGCCGATGGCGTTCAGCATGACGCAGGGCTGACGCAGCGCCGTCTCGCCCAGCGGCAAGTCCAGCACCGCGCGCACGTGATTCTCGAACTGGCTGCACACGGCACCGTCGATGGTCCAGTGCCCGGAGTTGTGCACACGCGGCGCGATTTCGTTGGCGAGCAGACGACCCTCGGCGACGAAGAACTCGAACGCCATGACGCCGACATGATCCAGCGCCCGCATCACCTTGGACAGGGCTGCTTCCGCCGCGGGTTGCAGCGCGTCACCCTCCACCGGGGTCGACCGGCGCAGAATGCCGTCGCGGTGCACGTTCTCGGTCAGGGTGTAGCAGCGAATCTCGCCTTCGCGACTGCGTACGCCGATCATCGAGACTTCCCGCTGAAACGGGACGAAGGCCTCCAGCACGCAGGGCTGGGCACCCACCGCGTCCCAGGCGGCGTCCAGTTCATCCGCCCCGCGGATGACGACCTGACCCTTGCCGTCATACCCGAAGCGACGCGTCTTCAGCACCGCGGGCAAACCGACCGTCGCAGCCGCCTGACTCAGTGACCCCGCATCATTGACCTCGGCCCACGGCGCCACCGCGATATCGAGGTCCTCGAAAAGCTGCTTTTCGTGCCCACGATCCTGCGCGCAGGCCAGTGAGACCGCGCCCGGCGCCGCGGGGATCAGCCTGGCAACGTGCTCCACCGCGGCAACCGGCACGTTCTCGAACTCGTAGGTCGCCGAATCCGCGCCCTGCGCGAAGGCCTCCAGCGCCGCAGGGTCCTCATAGTCGCCACGGATGTGACGCCCAGCGGCCGCGGCACAGGGCGCCTCGACCGGATCCAGGAACTGGCAACGCACGTCCAGCGGCAGCGCCGCCAACGCAAGCATGCGGCCGAGCTGACCGCCTCCGAAGATCGCGAGCTTCATGCGGGGGTGCGCGGGTCCGGATCGTCGAGCACGCGCGCCGTCTGGGTTCGCCGGAACTGCTCCAGCGCCTCACGAACCGCTGGCTGGTGCGCGCCGACGATCGCCGCCGCCAGCAGTCCGGCATTGGCCGCACCGGCACGCCCGATGGCCAGCGTCCCGACCGGTATGCCCGCCGGCATCTGCGCGATCGACAGCAGGGAATCCATCCCGTTCAGCGCGCGTGACTGCACCGGCACGCCGAGCACCGGCACGATGGTCTTGGCTGCCACCATGCCCGGCAGATGCGCCGCGCCCCCCGCACCGGCGATGATCGCCAGCAAACCGCGGGACTGGGCGGATTCCGCGTATTCGAACAGCAGGTCGGGCGTGCGGTGGGCCGAGACGACCCGCACCTCGTGGCCGACGCCCAGCGCGTCCAGTTTTTCCACGGCATGCTGCATGGTGTCCCAGTCAGAACGGGACCCCATGATGACGCCGACGACAGGAGATTCGCTCACCAGATAGCTCTCGCCATTGAGGAGGGCCGGAACAGCCGAAAGGCACGCGCGCCAACGGGTCACGCGAGACCGGAAATCAGGCTGTAAAACCCCCGAGGGAAAGCGCCATATTATGGCATGCGTGCCACGTTGGAAGCGACTGAACGCTCAGCAAAACACGGATTGACGCGCCGTCGGCGCCGCACGGCACCAGGCCACGTGATTCCGCACCCGCCCCGGATTAGTCGACGAGGAACTGGGCGTTCACGGTGGCCCGTATGGCGATGCGCCCGGTCTCGTAACCCGCGGCCGCATCGGCGGATTCCGCCGACATGCGCATGACCATCTGCGGCATGGGCTGCGGCGACGGTGAACTGCCGGTGGTGACACTTCTCGGCCCGCTCAGCGTCACACCCAGAGCGTCCGCCAGCACCTTGGCCTGCGCCTCGGCATCCTTCGCCGCCGAGGCAAGCACCTCGCGCTCCAGCTTCTGGCGCTCCGAATGATCGAACACCGGCGGCTGGACCTGATTCACGCCCGCCTCGACGGCGCCCGCCATCAAGTCACCGAGGCGCGACAGATCGTCGACCTGCACGGTGATCTGCCGGATCACGACATAGCCCTGCAGCTCCCGGCGCCGCGGCTCACCCAGCCAGGTGTACTCGGGGCGGATGTTCAGGCCGGTGGTCTTGACGTGATCCCGGTCGACGTCGAGACGGTCCGTCAGCTTCAGTATCCGCGCGACGACCTGATCCGCCTGCTTTTGCGCGGCGGCGACGGTATCCGCCTGATGCTCCACGCCCATTTGCAACGTGGCCTTGTCCGGCGCCACCTGGACGGTCGCCTCGCCGGTCACCGTGATGGTGTTCGGCTCCGATGCCGGCTCGGCGGCCGACTGACCACATCCGGTCAGCAGCGAACAAACCAGCAAACCCTTGAACCAGCTTCGTGCCATCCCAACTTCCTCTCGTGTCACCTGCCGACTAGGACCGGCCGACGATGCGCCGGTTCCTGCGCGCGATACAATAGGCCATCACTCTGGCGAAGATGGCTCTTCGCAACCACCGCACGGACTTCCCCGCTATGCAAGGCTCCACCAGCGAACCTGTCACCCTTCGTCGCGACGTGATCGGCATTCTGATCCCTGCCGGCGACCGGGTCGAGTTGCCGGAAGACACCGACGCGGTGATCACCCAGGCACTGGGCGGCAGCTACACGATTTATGTCGAAGGCCACCTGTTCCGGATCGACGGCAAGGACGCGGACGCGCTGGGCAAGGAGCCCGAGGGTGAACTGACGCTGCCGGAAGATGCCAGCGATGCCGACGTGGAAAAGCTGATCTGGGAGCAGATGAAAACCTGCTACGACCCGGAAATCCCGGTGAACATCGTCGACCTGGGCCTGATCTACTCCTGCAAGGTCGACCACGACGACGCCGGACGCAAGGTGCGTGTCGAGATGACGCTGACCGCCCCAGGCTGCGGCATGGGAGACATCCTGGTCGGCGATGTCCGCAACAAGGTCCTGCAGGTGCCGACGGTGGAAAGCGCGGACGTGGAACTCGTGTTCGATCCGCCCTGGAACCAGGGAATGATGTCCGAGGCGGCGCGACTCGCCACGGGCATGCTGTAGAAACTCAGCGCTTCATCCGCGCGGCCGTGGACCATTCGTCCGTCAGGTAGCGGCCCAACGCGATCAGTATCGGCATGCGCGGATCAGCCGACTTGCCATCCGCCAGGCGCATGATCTGCTGGTAGTACCAGCCCTGCTGCCCCAGCACGTTGACCAGCTTGAGCAGGAATACGGACGAGTTCCCGCCCCAGACACCCGTGCCCAGCCGTATCGATGACTCGTAGCGGGGCGCCGTGTCGAGTTCACGCGACAACAGGCGCAGTGGCACATCCGGGTCGGTGCAAAGCGGCCGGCCAAGGCCGATCACATCGGCGTCTCCCGACGCCAGCGCGTCCTCCATCACGGTACGCGACCGGAAACCACCGGTGACCATCAGCGGCATCTTGCGCACGGCACGGACCTTCGCCGCAAAGTCCAGGAAATAAGCCTCACGCTCGCGCGTGCTCTGCCGGGTCTCGGCGCCCTCGGCGGCGGTTTCCTCCCGGCCGCTGTAGCCAAGCAACCGGGGCTGCTCGTAGTTGCCTCCGGAGATCTCGAGCAGGTCGATGCCTTCGTCGTTCAGCCACTCCACGACCTGCAAGCAGTCATTCTCGTCAAACCCTCCCTTCTGGAAATCGGCGGAATTCAGCTTCACCGCGACCGGGAAATCCGGCCCCACCGTGGAGCGGACGCGGCGTACGGCTTCGAGCAGGAACCGCGCGCGGTTCTCCAGCGAACCACCCCAGCGGTCCGTGCGCCGATTGGTCACCGGCGACAGAAATGACGACAGCAGATAGCCATGCGCGCCGTGAACCTGCACACCAGTGAAGCCGGTCTGCTTGGCAATGCCCGCGACGCGGCCGAATCGGCCGATGAAGTCCTGTATTTCATCCTCGGAAACCGCGCGGGGTCTGGCGTAGTTGCCGGCAAGCTTGAGCTGCACATCGGACGGCGCGAGTGGCTGGCGCGTGACGTAGCGCGGGCTTTGCCGGCCCGCATGCGAAATCTGCATCCATAGCTGGTTGCCGGCTGACGTGCCTGCGCGCGCCCAGGACTCCAGCATTGACAGCCCGCCATTGCCATCGATCGCGACGTTGCCAGGCCGCTCAAGCACGCGGCGGTCAATCATCACGTTCCCGGTCAGCAGCAGGCCGGCGCCGCCCTCGGACCAGAGACGGTAAAGCCGCTGATGCCGCTCCGTGGCCCGCAGCCACGGATCCGCAAGGCCCTCCGTCATCGCGGCCTTGGCCAGCCGGTTCGGCAGCGTCGCACCGCATGGCAGTTTCAGCGGCTCGCCCAGACCGGGCTGATTGCTGGTCATCGATTCCCTCCTCGCGGTCGTCATCGCACGGGGCGCATTGTTTCATGCATCGGAGGCGTTGGCCCCACATGACCTGCCGCCAGGATTGCGTCTACACTTGCGCCATGTTGACGCGCCGAATCCCCAGCATTCGCTCGGTGGTCCTGTTGATCTGCACCCTGCTCCCGCTTGGCGTCGCGCACGCCGACTGGCTGGTGCTGCAACGGGTCACCGATGCCGACGGCAGCACGCGTCCAGCCTATAGCTGGGTTGGCTCGTCGCGATTTCGCTACGACGACGGCCGCATAGCGGTGATCGCCGACCTCGAAGCCGGGCGGGTCCACCTGCTGGACCACGCGCATAAGACGCGAACCACGCGACACCTCGCGACCAGTGCAGCTCCGCCGCTGCGCGCATTCACACCGGAAGGCGGCGGCCGGTTCCAGGACTGGGCATTCAACCGTTACGTGCTGGTCAAGGATCGCAACCTGATCGAGGTCGGAACCAGCACCGATGTCGACGCGACGCTCACCCGCCATTATCGGGCAATGTTGTCCGCGATCGGCGCCGGCGCGGACAACCGCATCCTGGAGCTGCCCGGATTTCCACTGTGGACCACGCTCCGGGATCGTGACACTGGCGAACTGTTGGGGCGCCGGGAAACAGTGAGCATCGTGAAGCGCACCGCGTATCCGGCGACCTACCGCATACCGGGGGAGTACCGGACCATTGACCCAGAATGAACGCAGTGGCCCCGAGCAGTCAGCGCAGGCACGCAAGGAGGCGGCCGTGCAGATCGTAGGGGTGGACATCGGCTTTGGCTTCACCAAGGTCACGGATGGCAGACAGGTCGAGGTGTTCAAGTCGGTGCTGGGTGATCCAGCCGACATTCAGTTTCGCGAGAGCCTGATGGATGGCAGTTCCACCCTGCCACCGCATCGCCATATCGAAACCGAGGATGGCGCGTGGTTCGTGGGAGAGCTGGCGGAGTCGCAAAGCCGGGGGCGGACCTTCACGCTGGATCAGGACAAGCTGATTGCCGGTTTTCTGCGCACCCTGACGCTGACGGCGCTGGCCTCGACGGTCGAGGACGGCAAACCGGTTCGGCTCGTCACCGGTTTGCCGATCAGCTACTACCGGCGGCACAAGGACGAGCTCGTCGAGAAGCTCCAGAAGCGTCACGAGTTCGCCACCATCGACCACCAGGGCGTGCGGACGACACGCAGCGTGAACATCGATCGTGTCCGCGTGATTCCGCAACCCTTCGGCACCATGTTCCACCTGCTGCTGAACGATTTCGGCAAGGCCGCGGACCGTCGGCTGGCCACAGAGAAGATCGGCATCATCGATATCGGCTTCAAGACAGCCGACTACACGATTTCGAACAAGACGCGATACTCCGAGCGCGGGAGCCAGTCCACCGACGCCGGCATCGCAAAGGCGTTCAAGGGGATCGCGGCCGCGCTGCACGAGAAGAGCGGCGTGAACGTCGAGCTCTACCGACTCTATGACGCGGTGTCGCAGGGCAGCATCAAGATCCGGGGCCGCACCTTCGATCTCGAGAAGATCACGGCGCACGCCATGCAACGGCTCGCAAGCAGCATCGCCAATGAGGTTAATCAGCTCTGGGCTGATGACTGGGACATCGACACCATTGTCGTCACCGGCGGCGGCGGCGCGGCGCTCGCCCCTTACCTGTCCGGTCAGCTCGTTGGCCAAGTGTTGGAGGTCAAGGCCGACGAGGACACGCGGCTGAACAATGTCCGGGGCTACCAGAAGTACGGCGTGCACCTGTGGCAGAGATAGATCAGAACTGGGTCAATAGCCTCGAGTACCGGTCCATCGTCGCGCCTTCACTCAAGGTCTGCGCGAGTCTGGCTGCATCGCGCAATGAGCCCTGGCTCGCCACCGACCTGCCCTGCATGCTGGCGCTACATCACGTGGTCACGAAGCTGCTCGGCATTTACTCCGATGAATGGGGCAATCTCGGCGACGCTTCCAGCCCGGAGGCGCTGGAGAAGATGCCGGATGCAACACTGGCGCTGGTCATGCAGGAGGCCGAGTTCTCCCGGGAGGCCGTGGCCGAATGCATCGATGCCGTGCACCGCGCCTACGACATGCTACTGGACGCCCGGGTCATCGCGACCACGGAGCCGATGCTCGCGGCGGCCTGGCGGGCCATGACCGCCAGCGACGACATCAGTGCCGAGGCGCTGATCGGCGCCGTGGCAGGAAACGTCGTTCAGGCGATCGACGAATGGGAGCAGTCGCGCACCCGGCAGTAATTGGACGATCGTTCATTTACGCGCACAGTACGCCGGTGTATGGTTCGATGTCTGACAGAGTAGGACGCTCGATGAGAGGCATGCCATGAGCACACCCGCAGAGAAATTCCCGGCAACGGACGCCGCACCGGATGTCGCGTCCATTGACGCGATCTTCAAGTCTCAACAGGAGACCGCATTGCGGTGGCGACGCTCGACGGCGGCCGAACGCATTGAGCGGATCAAGCGGCTGGTGGCGCTGATCCAGGACAATACGGACCGAATCTATCAGGCGGCCTACGCCGACTTTCGCAAGCCGGAACCCGAGGTCGACATCTCGGAGATCATGCCGGTGCTTGCCGAAGCCCGGAAGAACATCAAGAAGCTCAAGCGCTGGATGAAGCCCTTGCGCGTCCGCCCGACGGCGACAACGTTCGGCACCAAGGCCTGGGTGCAGTACGAACCCCGTGGCGTCAGCCTGATCATCTCACCCTGGAATTACCCGCTGAACCTGAGCTTCATGCCCCTGGTCAGCGCGCTCGGCGCAGGCTGCACTGCGATCATCAAGCCATCCGAAATGACACCGAACATGTCGGCGCTCATGCGTGAGCTGATCGAATCGGCATTCGACCCGAGCGAGGTCGCCGTCATCGAGGGTGATGTCCGCGCCTCCCAGGCTCTGCTGTCGCTGCCATTCGACCACATCTTCTTCACCGGCAGCCCCACGGTCGGCAAGATCGTCATGAAGGCTGCGGCCGAACATCTGACCTCGGTCACCCTGGAACTGGGCGGCAAGAGTCCGGTGATCGTCGATGAAACTTCCAACGTCCAGCGGGCGGCCGAAAGCGTGGCTTGGGGCAAGTTCAGCAATAACGGGCAGACCTGCATCGCGCCGGACTATCTCTACGTTCACGAATCCGTGAGGGACGAGTTTGTCGCCGCGGCGGGGGCGCAACTCGAGAAGTTCTATGGAGCCGCTCCCGAACAAAGCCCCGACTATTGCCGTATCGTCAACGAGCGGCATCACGGTCGTATTCACTCGCTGATGCAGGGTGCGGTGGAGCAGGGCGCCAAGGTTGCACACGGCGGCCAGTCCAACGATGCGGAGTGCTATCTCGCGCCAACCATCCTGACGGATGTGCCGAACGACGCCCGCATCATGGAAGAGGAGATCTTCGGCCCTCTTCTGCCGGTGCTCACCTACCGCAATCTGGATGACGTGCTGGCACACGTCAACGCCAATCCCAAACCACTGGCGCTCTACCTGTTCACTCGCGACAAGGCGACCATGAACAAGGTCATGTCCAGCACCTCGGCCGGCAGCACCGGCATCAATACGAACATGGTTCAGTACCTGCACGGGAATCTCCCGTTCGGCGGAGTGAACAATAGCGGCATCGGCAATGCCCACGGCCATTGGGGCTTCAAGGCGTTCTCCCATGAACGCTCCGTGGTTCAGGACAAGTTTTCGATGACCAAGATGTTCAATCCGCCGTATACGGATTTCGTCAAGAAGATGATCAAGTTCACCGTGAACTACGCCGCCTGACCCCAGGCGCTACCGATCATCACCAAAAAGGCGCCATCGGGCGCCTTTTTTATTGGCACGAGTCACGGACGGATCGGCCATAAAAAATTTCGCCTGTCAAGCATTTTCGAAAGACAGGCGAAATACTCAAAGTCTATATGGGATAAGGACTTGCGTCTTCTCACCGCCCTCTCGCGCAGTCCCACTCAAAAAGGCCAGGAGCCACATAGGGGC